>CAZDRW010000487.1:0-3275 GCA_964507555.1 uncultured Desulfarculaceae bacterium | reverse complement strand
GACGATCCCGGCAATGTCCTCCTCGACAATGTCGAAGGCGCCGAGCCCCAGTTGGGCCCATTCTTCCAGGAGATCCGTGTAAAATCTGCGGGTGCGGAGTTTGCGCTCCCGCGCCAGAGACCTGCCGGTCGCCGTCTTCAAGGTATCGGGCGCGTGGTGGGAGTAAGTCAGTTCGATGCTGGCCCGCACCATCAATTCATCATCCAAAAAGCGCCGGCGCAGGGCGTTCTTGGCGAAAAATTGGCCAACCCCCAGGCAGCCCAGCTTGTCGAGATTGTCCGCATCGTGCACCACCCGTCCGATGTCGCTGGTCGCCTCATCCTCCAGGTACATGGAAAGAATGGCTTGGTTGACGATGGGTATCCATTTCTCATAGGCGGTGCCGGCCAGGATCCGTATCACGAACTCCACCGCGTTGCGCTCTTCCGGGATATCGTCTTCGTGATAGCTGCCGTGGGCGAACTTGCCGGTGTCATGCAGAAGGCCCGCCAGCAGGGCCGGCTCCGGTTCCTGTCCCTCGGCTTCGGCGATGCGCCGGGCGATGCGGCCGGCCCTGAAGCTGTGGGACCAAAGGCTGGAAAAGGACTCCTCGGGGGAGTTCTTTTGAAAGGCGGTCTCCTGTTCGGTCAAGGTGCGGCGGATCTCCTGCAGCACCGCGGAATCGATAAGCTTGAGCGCCTCCCCGCCGGATGCCGCTGCCGGCCCAGGTGAGGCTCCTGGTTTTTCCGGTTCCGATGCCTCTTGCCCTTGCCAACGCTGATAGTCCTGCGGGGTGTTGATGTTGACGAAGGCGAGTTCCATCTGTTCCGTGAGCCCGTGCCGCGCGAACCAGTCGCCGTACAGGCGCAAGGTATTACAGCTCTCTGTCAGCATTTCCAGCTTGAAGATGTCGGCAGCAAGGGCTTCCTGGATCGCGGGCAAGCACCGTTTGCTATAGAAGGCGTGCAGGAATTCCGGCCCCTTCTTGGGGCAGGGCACCACGATGTCGAAGGCGCCCAGTTCACGGAATTGTGACCGGATTACCTCTTGACTAAGAAAGGGCATGTCAGCCGCGCAGACAAAGGCCACCTCGCACTCGATCCTTTTGAGCCCGCTGTAGATTCCCATCAGGGGACCGCAGCCCTGGCGCTCGTCGGCCACCAGAGGCAGGCCGAGGAATTCATACTTCTCCGGTGTGTTGGTGACGATAAGGACCTCTGCGAACAAGGAGGCGGCCACGCTCGCCGTCCGCTCGATGATCGGTCTTCCGTCAATTCTCAGAAGCGGCTTGTCCGGCGTCAGCCGTTTGCCTTTCCCCCCCGCCAGGATCAGGCAGGAAGCGTTGATCTTTTTGGAAGAGGGCTCCGGCATCTTCAAGGTTTCTCCAAACCGCCTGCCAAATGAAAAATCGATGGTCAACGGGCCGGGTTCCACCAGAGGCTGCCTTGGCTGAATGGGCCTGCCCAACCCAATTTAATCGCGAAGACCTTTCCCTGGCAATGGCTCTTCCACGCCATAGCCGTTTTTTGCAGATGGATTTGTCAGCTGGCGAGCGTGGCAGGCGCTAATGGCAAATGCTTGGGTTGCACGCAGTGCCCGGCGTTTTGGGGGTAATCTCTGATCCCTAGTCGAGCCGGATGATTTTCACTCGCTTGCCGACCCAATCCGATGGCAGGTAGAGCAAGCCAGATTGGCCGGACCGCGCAACCCTTTTTTGGATCATCTCCTCGCCGTAGCTACCAAACCTGGTTTTGCGGCGCGTACTTGCGGCAAGCTGTTCAGGGCTTGGCACCCCTTCGGCCTTTATCGTCATGGCCCATCAATCCCCAGTGCAAAGGGTCCAATGATCATATGTCGTTTATGACATAATTAAAGCCAAAAAAAATCAATCGCCGTTATCTTCTTGGTCAATGATGCGGCCCAGGGCATGAAACCTGCGCAGGTCGGGCCGGTAAATCCGGCTTTCCAGCCAGGGGCGCTCGCTGGGAGATGTGCGGGCCAAGGTCTCCGGGAGCCCGCCGGAGGACCCGGTGTCCAACCCCGCCAAGAGAGCCAGGCTGGAGGCCAGGGTTTCCCAGTCCTGATCCAGCTGCTGCAAGTAGCTGCCGGGTTGCGGCCAAACCTCCAACTCTTCCCTTAGCCTGGGCAACAGGGCCTTTTGCGGCACCTCCAAGAAAGTCCGCTGCTTGAGCCACGAGATGGTCTGCCAACCGGCCGGGACCAAGTGGGCCACCTGACGGGTCAGGGCCTGGTGGCGCTTGATGGCAAGGGGCTGCGGCGCGCCCATTATGTGCAAGAGCTTGCCGTCTGGGTTGATGAGGAGGTCCCCGCAGGCCGCGAACTCCCCGGCCAGGGCCAAGCAGCCGGCGCTATAGAGGGTCAGCTCGGCCAGCCGGGCCAGGGTGGGCCAATAACCGTTTACCTCGCCGTGTCCGCGCCCGGGGAGGCGCTCAAGCTGGCCTTGCAGGAAATCCTCGGAGGCGGTGCCTCTGGCCGCTTGCCGGTCAAGCGCCTGGTTCACATCCTTGATGTCGGCCAACAGTCTCTGGGCGCAACCGGCAAGGTCGATACTCTGAGGCGTCGGCATGGGCTGAAGGTGCATGGACATGGTGGTCTCCCGTTGCACGGTTAATTATGTCAAAGATGACATATCGACCAAAATTGCCCTACTGTCAAGCGCAAAACCCGCCCCCGGCGCGTGCCGCGCTTAGGTTGCAACTTAGGTTGCGCGGTTTTTGTTGGGGCTTTTAGTTTGCAGCGACAGGTCCCCCTGCCATGGCCGCCAGCCGTTCCGGCGTCACCCGCACGCAGAGCACTTGACCCCGGGCGCGGAGCTTGCCTTGAGCACTGAGATCGCAGTCCACCAGGCTGCGGCCGCGCTCCAGAGAGCGCACTCTGGCCTCCAGCAGCAAGAGGGGGCCCATGGGCGTGGGCAGCAGGTAGTCCACCTTGAGCGAGCCGGTGACGTGAACGATCACCGGTTCGCTGCCCGGCTCGCGGCCCGCGGCCGCGTAGGCCGCGGCCGTGGCGGTGCCGATGGCGTGGCAGTCGATAAGCGAGGCGATGAGCCCGCCATAGACCACACCGGGGTAGCCCAGCTGCTCCTTGGACGGGTTGAAGCTGCAGATGCCTTTTTCCCCGTCCCAGATGGTCTCCAGGTGCAGGCCGCTGGCATGGTCAACGCCGCAGCCGTAGCAGACGCGGGCGCCTGGGGGATAAAAGGCCTGGATGGGGCGATCGGCTTTGCTCATGTGTTTTCTCCAGGCTGCGCGGCATTGGCTGCCCTTTTTTTAACG
>CAZDRW010000486.1:0-3292 GCA_964507555.1 uncultured Desulfarculaceae bacterium | reverse complement strand
TGCACGCGGCCGGGGTGGTGGTGGGCTATGATTTCTCCTTTGGCAAAAAGGGCTTGGGCGATCTGGAGCTCTTAAAGAGCAAGGCCGAGAGCCAAGGCTTTGTAATAAAAGATGTGGGGCCGGTGATCGTGGACGGCCGGCCGGTCTCCTCCACCCGGGTGCGCCAGGTGGTGCATCATTGCGATTTGGCTGCGGCCCGCCGGCTTTTGGGGCGGCACTATCGCATCGCGGGCCAGGTCACCAGCGGCCACGGCCGGGGCGGGCGGCTCTTGGGGTTCCCCACCGCCAACTTGCGCGTGATGGATGAGCTTTTGCCCGGGCCGGGGGTGTACGCGGTGCTGGTGGAACTGGGCGACGGGCGGCTCATCATGGGGGCCAACAACATAGGCAACAACCCCACTTTCGACGACGGCACCTTGAGCGTGGAAACCCACTTGTTGGATTTCCATGGCGACCTCTATGGCCGGAATATAAAGGTGCATTTCGTGGAGCACATCAGGCCGGAGATGCGCTTCGATTCTCCCCAGGAGCTGGGCACCCAGATCGCCATGGACGTGGCCAGGGCGCGCGAGGTTTTAGCGCCTTGGCAGAGCGGCGCCAAGACGCCGGACAAGGACTAAGCTTGCGGCCTAGGCTTGGGGCTTTTCGCCAGGGCTTACTTGCCGGACCAAAGCCCGCCACGCGTCCATGACCTGGGGGCCGCATTTTTCCACATTGATCTGGATGAATTCCTCCAGCGGCACTCCCAGCCGCCATCCGCGATAATGCAGGTATTCCACATGGGGCCGCCCCGCCAGGTCGGTGGCGGGCAAGAGGCAATCTGAGTCGGGGCTAAACTCCACCAGTCGCCAGCCGCGCTCTTGGCTGAGCCTTTGGTCGAAGCTGGGGGTGGCCTTGACCCAGCGACCGTTTAAAAGCCATTCCACGAAGCAATGGCCGTAAATGACCTTGTCAGGGACCATCTGATCAAGGTAGTCCGGCAAGAGATGGTTCCTGATGTCGGCAAAGCCCAGGCGGGCGGGGATGCCCTTTGCGCGGGCCAGCGCGCACAAAAGGGCCGACTTCTGCACGCAGAAGCCCCAGCCGCGCTCCAGGGTGTTCAAGGCCAGGTAGTCCGCAAGGTCATCAAAAGGCACGGATACGCTGTAGCGCACCGTGTCGCGCACGAAGTCGAACAAGGCCCGGGCCTTGTCCTCCTCGCTTTGGCAGCCGGCGCTGATTTCATGGGCCAAGGCGATCACCTGGGGATGGCCGCTTTGCACCCCCGGCGCGGGCATGAGGAATTGGTCGGAGTCTGTAGGCATGATGTCATCTCTCAGTGCGGGCGTACGGGAATTAGTGGGTCCTCTTTCTGGGTATTATAGCGCTCCGGCCCGCAGGTGAAAGCTTGTTTGTCGCTTGAGGTTAAACGAGGCCGCTTTTCACTTTCCGTAAACGGCAAACCAGGCGATTTGTCGGCATAAAATCAATGACTACTTCCGTTGACACCCTTTACTATCTTGGGTAGATTATCCGCTTAAGTCCCGGCACCCGTTTACGGCAAATCCGTGGGGCCGGGCCTCGGTTTGTTTGTCGTCCGTTGCCAGCTTATAGCAGGGAGGTTTGCGGTGCCAAAGGTCGCGGTGGTGTTTCCCGGCCAGGGCTCCCAGTACGTGGGAATGGGTAAGGCCCTGTTTGAGGCGTCTCCGGAGGCCCGCGCGGTGTTCGCCCTGGCCCAGGAGGCCAGCGGCTTGCCCATTGAGAGGCTTTGCTTTGAAGGGCCCCTGGAGGAGCTGACCCAGACCGTGAACCTGCAGCCGGCCATGGTGGCGGTGGATTTGGCGGTTTGGCAGGCCCTCAAGGCCGCGGGCCTGAGCCCCATGGCCGTGGCCGGTCACAGTTTGGGGGAGTATCCCGCCTTGGTGGCGGCCGGCGTTTTGTCAGAGTCCGACTGTATCCAGCTGGTCAGCCTGCGGGGAAGGCTCATGGACCGCGACGCGGCGGCCAACCCCGGGGCCATGGCCGCGGTCATGGGCAAGAAGCCCGAGGAAGTGGCGGAGATTTGCCAGAAGGCCGGCGGGGTGGTGCAGCCGGCTAACTATAACGCGGGCGCCCAGACCGTGATCACAGGTAAGAGCGAGGACGTGGCCGCGGCCGGCAAATTGGCCAAGGAAGCCGGCGCCAAGGTGATTCCTTTGAAGGTCTCCGGCGCCTGGCACAGCCCGCTCATGCAGAAGGCGGGCGAGGACATGCGCGCCGCGCTGGCAAAGGTGAGCTTCGCGGAGGCGCTTTGCCCGCATCTTCCCAACACCACCGGCCGCCCCACCCTGGAGGCCGCTGAGCTAAAAGACCAGCTCATGCGCCAACTCACCTCGCCGGTGCGCTGGGTGCAGAGCGTGGAAGCCATGCTGGCCATGGGAGTGGACGTCTTTATCGAGGCAGGCCCCAAGAACGTGTTGGCTGGACTAATCAAAAAGACCGCGCCCTCGGTGAAGGTCTATAACGTGGAAGATCCCCAGAGCCTGGCCGAGGCCATGGCTGAGTTGGGTTGATCAACTTTAAGGAACTGAAAGAGGCATCATGGGAAAGGTCACGGTAATCAAGGACCGTTGCAAGGGATGCGGACTCTGCGTGGAGGCATGCCCCCAGAAGAACCTGTCCTTGGGTAAAAAGTTCAACGCCCAAGGCTATTCGTATGTAAAGTTCGATGCCAAGGGGAAATGCACGGGCTGCGCCTTTTGCGCCGAGCTTTGCCCCGACCAGGCTCTCAAGGTGTACCGCGAGGCCAAGAAGCAAAAGAAGGCCTAGCTAAAGGCGATTACTACCTCATTTCACCGGACGGATTGATCGCGGATGTAACCCAAGCCCGTGACGGTGAATGCAAGCAATTGGAGTTGATAATGGCGCAACGGGTCCTGGTAAAGGGCAATGAGGCCATTGGCATGGGGGCCATCGCGGCCGGCTGCCGTTTTTATTTCGGCTATCCCATCACCCCCCAAAACGACATTCCGGAGTTCATGAGCGCGGAACTGCCCAAGGTGGGAGGCACTTTCATCCAGGCCGAGAGCGAGGTGGCCTCCATCAACATGCTTTTAGGCGCAGCGGCCACCGGGGCCCGGGCCATGACCTCCTCTTCCAGCCCCGGCATCAGCCTGAAGCAGGAAGGCATCAGCTATATGTGCGGCTCGGAGATCCCCGGCGTGATCGTGAACATGAGCCGCTCCGGCCCGGGCCTGGGCGGCATTCACCCCAGCCAGGGCGACTATTTCCAGGCCACCCGGGGCGGCGGCCACGGCGACTACCGCACCTTGGT
>CAZDRW010000485.1:0-3306 GCA_964507555.1 uncultured Desulfarculaceae bacterium | reverse complement strand
CAGGCCGCTAAACGCTTCGATGCGCTTCTTGGCAATGGCCGAGCGCAAATCCACCAACTCCAGAGCCAGGGCCTTGATCTTGGCCTTGTCAGGCTTGGGCTGGACGTACAGGGTTTTCAGCTCCATGGCCTTGGCCGCCATCTTCTGCCTGAGCGCCAGGGTGTCCGTCATGAACTTGGCCCTGGCCTTTTCAATCTGCTGCACCTGCTCCTGGGTGAGTTGCGGGCCCTGGAAAGATGCCTTTCCCTTGGTACCGGGTCCAGCAGCCAGGGCAGCGCCGGATACCATGACCACCATGGTCAGGCTTGCCAGAATAACCATTACCTTTTTCATAGCTAGTTCCTCCTACAAGTTAGCAACTTTGTGTAGCTAATAGTCTCTCTGTTGCACCGCTATAAAGCAGGAGGCGTGCCAAGCAGTGGCTTCATTATTTTAATTCAAGCAGATCGGGATGTTAGCGTAATAAACCGAGCAAAAGTTCCCATCGCCCTTGCATGATTCTGAGTAATAATTATACAGCTAATTGCTTTGCACGAAGCTTTTTTCTACATTCAAAAGCTCGATGGGATGGATTACCGGTATGTTAGGCGCTAGGCCCCGCCGCCATTGGATGGCGCAGCCCGAGCAGCTGGTGGCCAGGATTCGGGCTCCGCTGGCCTCGAAGCCTTGGGCCCTGGGCTCGAAGATGGCATCGGAGAGTTGGGGTTCGTTCACCGCGAACAGCCCGCCCCCTCCGCAGCACTGGTCAGCCCCGCTCATGGCCGCCAGCTCGACGCCGGCCTTTTGCAGGATCTTGCGGGGCTCCTCGCTTACGCCCATGCCGATTTTCAGATGACAAGGGTCGTGCACCGCCACCGGCCCCGACAGGCCGGGCGCGGCCGTGAGCCCTCTCAAGAGCGCTTCATCCTCGGCCAGCACCTGGCTTATCTCCCGCACCCTGCCGGCCAAGCGACTGGCGGACTCGGCCTGGCCCAACAAGACCGGCATCTCGTGGGCCAAGGTATGGGCGCAGGAACCGCAAGCCGTAACGATCAAATCGACCCTGGCCGCCCTTAAGACGGCCAGATGGCGCTTGGCCAAACGGCGGGCCGATTCGCTGAGGCCCGCGGCGATGGCGGGCAGACCGCAACAGCCCTGTTCCGGCGGTATCACTACATTGAAACGCTTTGCCAAGAGGGCCACCGCCTGGCGCGCCAATTCCGGACGCATGTAATTGGCCACGCAACCCACAAAAAAGGCGGCCCGGGGAGCGCCCTTGGGACCGGCCACCTCCGCGGGGGCGTCTTCCAGAAACGGCCTTTTCGCCAAGCGGGGCAGGCGCTCCAAGCCCTGCAGGCCGGTCAAGCGGTGCAGGAGTCCGCTATCAAAGGGCAGGGCACGTTGGGCCCAGTAGCCGACTTTGGCCGCCTTATCAAGCCGGCTGGGCTGGGGCAGCGCCTCGGCCAGGACCAGTCTTTTGGAAAAGGTGATCCCTGTCTGGGAGGCCAAGGCGGCCCGGCCGGCTTGCACCCCCTCCCTGGCAGGCGTGAAGTTGGGGCAATTGGCGGAACAGCGGCCGCACAAAAGGCAGCGCCCCAGGGTCTTTTGCAAATGGCGGTCGGCTTTTAATAACCCTTCGTCCAGACCCTTGAGGAGGCGCAGCTTGCCGCGCGCCACCATATCTTCCCTGCGCCCCACGCGGTACACCGGGCAGACCGACATGCAGGCCCCGCATTGGGCGCAGGTGTTGGCCGCCTCCAGCGCCACCTGAGCGGGGGTGCGCAAGGGGTCCGTCTTGCCGTCCTTGGTCATGACATCGCCTCGGCCGAAGGCAGTTTCTTGTGAGGATTAAGAATGCCGGCCGGGTCGAAAACCTTTTTGATGCCGCGCATCAGCTCCAGGGCCACCGGATCGGTTTCAGCGCCCACGAAGCCCAGCTTGGTGGTGCCCACCCCGTGCTCGCCGGAAAGGGTGCCCCCCAAGCTAAGGCAATGGGCAAAGAGATCCGTCACCGCCTGATGGGCCTCCTCCAGCTGCTTGGGGTCGGAGGGGTCGTGCATCACATTGACGTGCAGGTTGCCGTCGCCGGCGTGGCCGAACACCGCGATGATAAGCCCCCGCTCCTGGCCGATCTTATGGGCGCGCTTCACCATCTCGGCCAGCTTGCCCAAAGGCACCGCCAGGTCCTCGTTCAGCTTGCCGGGCCCGTGCTGGTAAACCGCCGGACCCATGGCCCGCCGCGCCCGCCACAGGTTCTCCCCCTCGGCCCGGTCGCGGGCCTGGTGCACCGGCTCCCCGCCGGCCTGGCGCAGGATGGCCGCCACCTCGCCGCTTTGCCGCGCCACCACCTCGGGCGGGCCGTCCAAATCCACCAGGATCATGGCGTCGGCCTGGGGCAGGTCCAGCTTGGCATAGCCATCCACCGCCTTGAGGCAGTAGGCGTCCATGAATTCACAGGCCACCGGCCGGATGCCGCTGGCCAGCAGCGCTTGCACGCCCTGCGCCGCTTTTTCCAAAGAAGAATAAAAGGCGTTGATGGTGGCCCGGTCCTCGGGCAGGGGCAGAAGCCTTAGGGTGATCTCGTAAATCACCGCCAGGGTGCCTTCGGAGCCCACCAGGAGCCGGGTCAGGTCGTAGCCCACCACGGATTTGAGGTTGGCCCCGCCGGTCTTGAACAGGCGGCCGTCGGGCAGCACCGCCTTGATCCCCAGCACATAGTCCCGGGTAACGCCATACTTGACCGCCCTGAGGCCGCCGGCGTTTTCGGCCACGTTGCCGCCGATGGTGCAAAAAGCAGTGGAAGCGGGATCGGGCGGATAGAAAAGGCCCTTGGCCTCGGCAGCGGTTTGCAAATCGCCGGTGACCACGCCCGGCTCCACCACGGCGACCTGGTCGGCGGGACGGATTTCGATGACGCGGTTCATGCCCGCCATATCCAGCACCACCCCGCCGGCCACGGGCAAGGCCCCGCCGGTGAGCCCGCTGCCCGCCCCCCTGGGCACCACCGGCACCCGGTGGGCGGTGCAGGCGGCCATGACCCGGGATATCTGCTGGGGGTCAATGGCGCGGATTACCGCCTCGGGAGGGTGGCGATAGCAGGTGCCGTCAGTGGCGTAGAGCAGGCGGTCGCAGGCCTCCTGGCTGAAGTTCTTTTCTCCGGCAGCCTGTTGTAAGGCCTTTAGCGCGGCTGGTTGCATGCCTTTCACTCCAGGTGCAAGCTGAATGAATCAAGAGAGGTGAATTATAACAGAACCGGAATGCCCGCGGGCGTCCGCAGAAAGGAGAACATTGAAAAGGCGGCCCAGGAACCGGCGCCAGGCCAGAAGC
>CAZDRW010000484.1:0-3310 GCA_964507555.1 uncultured Desulfarculaceae bacterium | reverse complement strand
AGACGCCGCCATCGTGGGCGGCGGCCCCGCGGGTTTGGTGGCTGGCTACAAGCTGGCCAAGGCCGGTTACAAGGTTGCTATGTTCGAGCGCAAGCTCTCAATCGGTGGCGGCATGTGGGGCGGCGGCATGATGATGAACGAGATCGTGGTGCAGGAAGAGGCCAAGCGCATCCTGGACGAAATGGACATCCCCAGCCGCGAGTACCAGAAGGGCTATTACACCGCCGACAGCGTGCTCTGCGCCAGCACCCTGTGCTCCCAGGCAGCCAAAGCCGGGCTCACCATCTTCAACCTGGTCAGCGTGGAAGACGTGATGCTGCGCGAGCAAAGAGTGGTGGGCCTGGTCATCAACTGGACCGCGGTGGAGATGGCCGGCTTGCACGTGGACCCCTTGACCATCCGCGCCAAGTACACCATCGACGCCACCGGCCATGCGGCCGAGGTGATGCGCGTCATTGCCCGCAAGGTTGACGCCGAGCTCTTCACTAAAAACGGCAAGGTAGTGGGCGAGCGCAGCCTGTGGGCCGACGTGGCCGAAACCAACACCGTGAACAACACCAAAGAGGCGTTCGGCGGCGTGTTCACCGCGGGCATGTGCTGCAACGCCACCTTCGGCTCCTACCGCATGGGGCCGGTGTTCGGCGGCATGCTGCTCTCCGGCGAAAAGGCGGCCCAGCTGGTGGGCGAGCGCTTGGCGGCGGAGAAATAAAAAAGGAGACGCTTCATGGAAAACCCATTCCGGGCGCGGGCGGCCACCCATAGCGGCGCCTATGACCTCCAGGCCGAGGCCTTGCGCCTGGGCCCGGATTGGGTGGTGTGCATCTGGGGCGGGGAGGCCCCCCACGTGGGCGCGGTGGCCATGGCCACGCCGCGGCCTTCCTTGGCCGACCCGGAAGTCCTAAGCGCCACGGCCAGCGTGTTCACCTATGTGGGCCATAAAGAGGATGACCTGGCCAAGGCCGCGGCCGAGGTGCTCTCAGCGGCCTTGGACGCCAAGGTGGTGGTGACGGCCGGCATGCACTGGGACAACATAGACGCTGACGGCATCGAGATGGTCAAAAACAACGCCAGGGCGCTCATAGACAGCCTCTTGCAGGAGATGGGCGCTTAAGCTCCCATTCGTGAAAAAGCCAAATCGCCAGGCGTGCCGGAACAAACGGTGCGCCTGGCTAATTTTTGAGAGTCATTCAGAGTTCTTTGCAAGCTTCGGTCTTTGGTGTATTTTTTTGCCATGGAACATCAAGCAGCCATACTGACCATAAGCGACAAGGCCTCCAGGGGCGAGCGCGAGGACATCGCCGGCGCCCAGCTCAAGGCCGCCTTGCAAGCGCACGGCATCGAGGTGGTGCACACAGCCACGGTGCCCGACGAGCCGGATCAAATCGCAGCCGCGCTCAAGGGCTATGCCGACGAGATGTGCCTGGCCCTGGTGCTGACCACCGGCGGCACCGGCCTGGGTCCCCGCGACATCACCCCCGAAGCCACCAAAAGCGTGATGGAGCGCGAGGTGCCGGGCATGGCCGAGGCCATGCGCCAGAAGGGCTTAAGCCACACGCCACACGCCATGCTTTCGCGCGGGATGTGCGTCATCAGAAAAGCCACCCTCATCGTGAACCTGCCCGGCTCGCCCAAGGGCTCCCTGGAGGGGCTGGAAACCATCCTGTCAGCCTTGGCTCATGCCTTGGATAAGCTGAGAGGCGATAGCCGGGACTGCGCGCGCTAGCCTATCCGGGCCTCAACCCAGCCGGCCATGTAATTCAGATCATGGTTAATCAAGAGGTAATGCCGATGGATAAGAATAAGATCGATTTCTCCGCCATCGACTGGCAGCATCCCATGCCAGGCGCGCGCTTTAAGGCATTTGCGCATGGAGCCCAAAAAATACGTATGGTGGAGTTCACCAGCGAATTGGTGGAAGAAGACTGGTGCGAAAAGGAGCACTTGGGCTATATCCTGGAAGGACGCATGGAGATCGACTTCCAAGGGCGGCTGGAGGTGTTTGAAGCCGGGGATGGTGTTTTCATCCCCCAAGGCTTGAAGCATAAGGCCAGGGTTCCCTCAGGTACGGTAAAATGCTTTTTTGTTGAAAAGACTTAAAGCGTTAAAGGTGACATCATGAAATACTCCCAAGGCAGCCTGGGCCGGGTTTTCGTGCTCCGTTTGGAAGACGGTGACCGCATTCCCGACACCATTGAATCATTCGCAGCCGAGCACGATGTAAAAAGGGCTTTTTGCGCGCTCCTGGGCGGACTGGGCCCCGGCCGCTTGGTGGTGGGGCCGGCCGACGGCGAGGCCTCGCCGGTGGAGCCCATGTATCACGCCATAGACAACATTCACGAAGCCGCCGCCGTGGGCACGCTCTTTCCCAACGCCGCGGGCGAGCCTATCCTGCACATGCACAGCGCCCTGGGCCGGGCCGGCGAGACCCGCACCGGCTGCGTGCGGGCCGGATTGGATGTGTGGAAAATCGCGGAGGTGGTGATCCTGGAGCTGACCGGTCTCAGCATGACCCGGCGACTGGATAAGGCCACCGGCTTCGAGGTATTGGAAGAACGCTGATATTAGACGTGGTTATCCCGCGACACCGGTCCTCAGAAATCGGCTCGCAAGCCTATTGTACACAATTTGAGTCTGCTTTCGAGCCGCATTTAGCCGCTGCCCCTCAAGGCAAATTTACTATTCAAATTGCACACTCCGGCTTGACATAATCGGCAACCTATTCTAAATACTAAACTACTGTTTCTGCCTGTCTGCCGGCCCCGCCCCTTAGGCCGGCAAAAAAGCGGGCTGGTTTGAAATGGTGCAACCGGCTTGGTTGGTTGCTGCGCCTGCCTATATGTGGTTTAGCGTGATGCGCCGGATTCTGGCTCTGTTGTTTGTGGAGAAGGCCGCGCATGGTAGGATTAAGGCGGGCGCCGTACATTTCCGGTGTTCTTAATAGGCTGCACCCCGCCCCGTCCTGCAGTAGGCCCAAACGGCCGTGATCGCTTCGAGGGGACAAAAAATGGACTTAGAGAACATTGTCAGCCAAGCTCAAGAGCAGAACAAACTTGAGATAGACGTACCCACCAAGATCGTGTTCCAGCTAAGCGGGGTAGAAAGCTTTCTCAAATCCGAATTGGTTGGCTTGGACCCTGACAACTACCTGATTGTAAAATCTCCCCGCGGCGACCTGCAGATAAAAAACAAGATAACCGTCGGCAACCTGGTGCTGGTCAACTACCTTTACCGGGGCTGCGTCTACACTTTCCAATCGCATATCCTGGGCTCGGCCGAGGTTGGATATCTCGGTTTGATTACTCCGGCCGGG
>CAZDRW010000483.1:0-3310 GCA_964507555.1 uncultured Desulfarculaceae bacterium | reverse complement strand
AATGACCGAGCGCGCCCTGGCCTGGGCCAGGCGCCTGGCCCGCCGGCGGCCCGTTGATCTGGAGGTGCGCTATGACGGCTGCGATGAACTGACCATCTCCGCCTGGCTGGGACCCGGGCCGGCATACGCCCCGCAGGGACCCGGCAACCTGGGAGAACGCCTGGCGCGGGCGTTGGATGAAGCCTTGGCCCAAGGCGCAGCGCGCGTGGTGCTCATGGGCTGCGACATACCCGGCCTGGACGATGAGACCATGGAACAGGCGCTCGGCCTGCTGGAAGAAAGCCAACTTGTGCTGGGCCCCACCTTGGACGGCGGCTACTACCTCATGGGTGTGAGCGCGCCGGCGCCGTCTCTTTTCCAACAAATCGACTGGGGCACCGACCGGGTCCTGGCCCAGACTCTAGCCGCCGCCCAAGCCGCCAGACTCGAGCCGCGGCTGCTGCCCGCGCTCACGGATGTGGACCTGCCGCAAGATTTGCCTGCTTGGGAAGCGGCCGCGCCGCCGCCCTTGGAACCCACAGCCGATCTCATCAGCGTGGTGATCCCCTGCTTGAACGAAGCCGCCAACCTGGCGGCCGCGGTGGCCAGCGCGCGCCTGGGCCGCGGGATCGAGATTATCGTGGTCGATGGCGGCAGCGTTGATAGCACCCCGGATCTCGCCCGGGAATTGGGTTGCCTCGTGCTCTGCACCCCGCCCGGCCGGGGCCCCCAGCTGAAGGCCGGAGCCGAGCGGGCCCAGGGCGAGTACGTCCTTTTCCTGCACGCCGACACCCGCCTGCAACCCGGCTGGGATTGGGAGGTGCGGCGCATCTGCAATGAACGCGGCGTGGCGGCCGGGGCGTTTCGCTTCAAACTGGACGCGCCGGACGCGGCCTTGCGCCTGATCGAAATCATGGTGGGGCTGCGTTCACGCTGGGCCCAAATGCCCTACGGCGATCAGGCCATCTTCCTGAAAACCGCCACATTGGCGGCCGTGGGCGGCATTCCCGAGCTGATGCTCATGGAGGATGTGGAACTCGTCCGCCGCGCGCGCCGCCTGGGGCGCATCGCCATCTCGCCCCTATATGCCCTTTCCTCGGCCCGATCCTGGCAAGAGCGCGGCGTCTGGCGCAACACCCTGCACAACTGGCACACCTTCACCCGCTACACCATCATGAAAACCCCGCTGGAGCGCCTGGAGCGCCTTTATTACCGCCGTCCTGGCCGCTAAAGCCGGCCGGGGTTGACACGGCGCCGGACTGGGGGATACATAGGTTAGGTATAATTATCCTCCAGCATGATTTTGAATCCGGCTTTCAAGCATAAAGGATCGGCCAAAGTGGGAGAAATACGCACCGTTAATGCGGCGGACATCACCAGCACGGTGGCGCGGCTCTGCGGGGAGGCGGACCTTCTGCTGCCCGCGGACGTCAAAGCCGCCTTGGAGAAAAGCCGCGTAGGCGAGGAGTCTCCGGTGGGCCGGGAGATACTGACCCGGCTCTTGGAGAACGCCGACATCGCGGCCAAGGAAAGCATGCCCATCTGCCAGGACTGCGGCCTGGCCGTGGTGTTCGTGGACGTGGGACAGGACGTGCACCTCGTGGGCGGCGATCTCAGCGAAGCTGTTAACCAGGGGGTGCGCGAGGGCTACGAGAAGCACTTCTTACGCAAAAGCGTGTGCCACCCCTTCACCCGGGCCAACACCGGCGACAACACCCCGGCCGTGGTGCACACCCGCTTGGTGCCCGGCGATCACCTGCACATCTGGCTGGTGCCCAAGGGCGGCGGCAGCGAGAACATGTCCAAGGTCTTCCTGCTCACCCCGGCCCAGGGTTTGGAGGGCGTTAAAAAGATGGTGCTGGATACGGTGGAAGCGGCCGGCCCCAATCCCTGCCCGCCCATCATCCTGGGCGTGGCCATCGGCGGCACCTTTGACGAAGCCGCACTTCGGGCCAAGCGCTCGCTATTAAGGGAACTGGGCTCGGTTAATCCCAACCCCGAGGCCGCGGCCCTGGAGCAGGAGCTTTTAACCATGGTCAACAAAACCGGCATCGGCCCGGCGGGACTGGGCGGCAACACCACCTGCCTGGGTGTGTTCGTGGATATCAAGGAATGCCACATCGCCAGCCTGCCCCTGGCGGTCAATGTTCAGTGCCACGCCGCGCGGCACAAGGAGGCGGTGCTATGAGTGACGCCATTCGCCTTAGTCCGCCGCTGAATTCCTCGGACGTGGCTAAGCTCAAAGCGGGCGACCGGGTACTGATCTCGGGCACCATCTACACCGGCCGCGATGCGGCCCACAAGCGTATCGTGGACGCCCTGGCCAAGGGCGAGGAGCCTCCCTTTCCCTTGGACGGCGCGGTTATCTATTACGTGGGCCCCAGCCCGCCCCCGCCCGGCCGGGTGATCGGCGCGGCCGGCCCCACCACCAGCTACCGCATGGACGCTTATGCGCCCATCCTCATCGCCCGCGGCCTTAAGGCCATGATCGGCAAGGGCAAGCGCAACGACGAGGTGAAAGCCGCCATGCAAGAGCATCAGGCGGTATACCTGGGGGCCATCGGCGGCGCGGGCGCGCTCATGGCCCGCTGCATCAAGGAGGCGGAGGTGATCGCTTATCCCGAGCTGGGTCCCGAGGCGGTGCGCCGCCTGGTGGTGGAGGACATGCCGCTGGTCTGCGTCAACGACGTGCGCGGAGGTGATCTTTATATCGAGGGCCGCAAGGCCTATCAAAAATAGCGCGCCGCGTTTGGGGGGAGCCGCACTCAACCAGGAGCCTTGCGCTTTTGACTGAAGATATCGCCATACGCCGTAAACGCCTGCGCCATCTGGCCCACGGCAGAGGCATGCTGGAAGTGGAGCTGGTGCTGCGGCCCTTTGCCGACAGCGAGCTGCAGGCCCTGGACCAAGCGGGTCTCGACTGTTTTGAGCGCCTGTTGCAAATAGACGATTTGGACATTTGGGAAATCATCGTGGGCCGCAGACCCATACCAGCGGAACTGGACGCCGGCATGATTGCAAAGCTGCGCGGCCGTTTGGCCGGCCGCCGCCCCGGCGCTTAAATGGGCCTTGGGCGCCTTTCAATAGGCGGCATGCCTATTAAGTGTTTGACAATCCAGCCATACCTGCTTTATTTTAGACAGAGTTTAGGCTTTTAATCCGGTTAGTTATACAAGCCGGTCACAAGGGGTCTTGATAATTATGATTACCCAGGAACACACCATAGACCCTGTCCTTTCCCCGGAGCAAATTCAGGAAAGGGTGGCCGAGCTGGCCAGCCAACTTGATAAGGAGCTTCGTGGAGGTGAACCGGTATTATTGGGAGTGCTCA
>CAZDRW010000482.1:0-3314 GCA_964507555.1 uncultured Desulfarculaceae bacterium | reverse complement strand
GCAACACCCGACGGTTCGCAAAAAAACGATGGCCAATAGACCGTCAGGCATCGCATCACCAAGTCTACTGCCTACCAAATCCTGATTAGGACTTGTCGTCTAGCAGTTCATTTACCTTTTCCATAAGTTCTGAAAGCTTATAGGGCTTGGTCAAGTATCCCCGGGCTCCATGCTTCAGCAGCTCTTTGGTTTGGCCCTCGGAGAAGTAACCACTGGAAATCAGTACCTTCAGTTCCGGCTGCCGCCTAATAAGCTCCCGCAAGCAGGCATGGCCGCCCATGCCGGGCATGCCTATGTCCAAGATAACCAGATCCAATTGGCCGTCCATCTCCTTTTGTAGACTTAAAGCCTCCTCGCCACTGGAGGCGGTTATGACTTGGCAACCGAACTGTTCCAGACATTCTGATACTGTATTCAGGATATCCCGTTCATCGTCCACCACCAGAACCCTTGCCCCGCGTATTGTATCCGCTTGCTGGCCTATGCTAGCCATCTCAGGTTTTATTGAATCTTGGTTCTGTGCAGCGGCCGGCATATAAATTTGAAATAAGGCCCCCCTCCCGGGACTGCTCTTACAAATTACATGGCCGCCGTGGCTTTTAATGATGCCGTATACTGTGGACAGCCCGAGTCCGGTGCCTTTTCCTACCGGCTTAGTGGTGAAAAAAGGATCGAAAATCTGATCAAGGACCTTTTCCTCCATACCGAGTCCAGTGTCAGATACAGTGAGGAGCACATACGGTCCCGGATGCAAACCTGGATCCAGATGGCTGAGCTCCTCATCTAGAATTATATTTTCCGTTTTTAAGCTCAGGCGCCCCCCCTCGGGCATGGCATCACGCGCATTGGCCCCCAAGTTAAGAAGAATCTGCTCCAACTGTGATTGATCGCCCCGCACGGGGTAAAGGTCTTTAGCCAGCCGGGTCTCAATACCTATCATTTTAGGGATGGTGCGCTCTAGAATCTCGGCCGCCTGCAGAACCTCGCGGTTGATATCCACCAGTTGCATCTCAGGCTCCAGGCGGCGGCTGAAAGTGAGCAATTGGCGGATCAGCCCGCTGGCCCGATTGACCAGGTTGGTGACTTGACCCAAACGACGGCGGTCTTCCTTGTCCAACTCCTGTCCCCGGGCCACCATTTCCACATAGCCGCCCATGGCCTGCAAAATATTATTAAAATCGTGAGCCACACCGCCGGCCAGGGTTCCGATGGCCTCCATTTTCTGGGCTTGTTGCAGTTGGCGCTGCAGGCGTTTCATTTCACGTTCCGCCAACACCCGCTCTGTTACATCGCGTCCGGAGCCACTGATATAGGGCTCGCCTTTTTCGGGCTTTACCAGGGTTGAGCTGTATTCCAGATATCGCACTTCCCCGGTCCGGGTCAGATATTTGGAGGTGCCCTTGAACATCCCCTTATTCTTTAATACTTCCAAATACTCTTTTTCAAAATCCTTACGGTATTCCGGAAGCATGAGTTCCGAGGCTTTCTTGCCCAGCAAATCCTCCACCTGATAACCGAAAACTCTGGCGATTGCCTGGTTTAGGGATAAAAAACGGCCTTCCAGGTCCTGGCTGTAAAGCAAATCGGTTATCGAGTTGAAAAGATCGCGGAAACGCTGCTCCGAGGCCCGTATCTCTTCTTCGGTTTCCTTTAACTGAGTTACATCGCGCAAACACTCAATAGCGCCCACCCTATTGCCCGCGGCATCATAAAGCGGCCCGGCTATGCCTGAAAGATACATGCCATTCGGCCCCAGGTGCGGGTTGAAAGACACTGCAATCAGCATATCCTTCTCGCGGGTGAAGCTAATGTAGTCTTTCTCGATCTCATTGTTGGGGTTTTCCAACAAGTCAATCAGCGTGGGTCTAGGCTCATTATAGAAAGGAACTGAATAAGCATAGCCCCCCTTGCCCAGCATGTCCGCGGCCGGCACCCCGGTCAGGTCTTCCATGGCCTGATTCCAAGCCACCACTTTTCCCGCTTTGTCTATGACCCAGGTGGGATCAGGCAAGAAGTTGATTATATCGGCTAAGCGTCGCTCGGAATCCCTGAGCATTTCCTCGGTGCGGCGGCGCACCTCCACTTCCAGGCTTAAACGGCGGTTGATTTCGCGCAGTTCACGGGTGCGCTCGGCAACCAAGTCTTCCAAATGATCGCGATGGCGCTGGAGTTCCTTTTCGACCTTTTTTCGCTGGCTGATATCCCGGTAGATAACAATGTCGCCTGCCAGCCGGCCCTGGTTGTCTTTAAAAATGGCCGTTTTAAGCTGGATATCCAAGAGTTGGCCGTCTTTGGTGAGGCGTTGGGTTTCCAAAAGCACGCTTTCGCCCAAAAGGGTGCGCTGTACTCCCTCAATGGTGCGCTCGATTTCGTGCGGCGGCACGAAATCTATGCCTTGGCCGGCCAACTCGTCCCTGGTCCAGCCAAAGGTCTGTTCGAAGGCGGGATTGACATAAACGATCTTGCCAGAGGCGTTGTAAACCGAGATAGGATCGGGCGATGCCTCCAAAAGCCGCTTATAACGTTCCTCGCTTTGCAGAAGCGCGGCTTCGGTGGATTTACGTTCAGTTATGTCCCTGTGGATTACATAAATGCCCACAAGGGTGCCGTCTGGCTGGCGGAAAGGCGCGGTTTTGAGAAGCAGCTCCTTCAATACTCCTTGCTTGGTTATCCGTCTGGTTTCCAGTTCAACGGTTTCGCCAGCCAAAGTTCGCCTAATGCCCTCCTGGGTCTTTGGCTCCTCCTCAGGTGGCACGAAATCTATGTGCTGTCCCAAGCATTCCTCTCGGGTCCAACCATAAAATTCTTCAAATGCGGGGTTTACATAAAGCACTCTGCCTTGGGGATCATAAAGGACCACCGCATCAGGCAAAGACTCTATCAATAGACGAGGATTGGCCAGGGCGATATCAGACGCGTCTTGTAAGTTGACAGGCCGCTCTTGGTCAAGAGCCTGCTGACTCAAGCGTTCTTTTTCTTCTTTGTTCTTGGTATGTTTCGATCTACCCACTGAAATCCAAGCCGGCTAAGGGCCATGTTTTTTCCTTCAGGGGCTAATACATTATGCCCCGCCCCAAGCTCAGCAAGCAAGGATAAGGCGTCGTTATGCTATATGATATCCAAGAAAAGGCCGCTCCAGGTTTTGGAACGGCCTCGGAAAACTCTTTGGCCGAGCTAGTCAGCGGCCATTTTTGCTAAGGCGCTCCTTGAGCGCGGGAAATTTTCCAGCCAAGGCGTCGCGGACAATGTCAGGCACCAAGGCGTTGACATCACCGCCCAAGCTGGCGGCTTCCTTGATGATGGTGGATGACACG
>CAZDRW010000481.1:0-3314 GCA_964507555.1 uncultured Desulfarculaceae bacterium | reverse complement strand
CATCCAGCGCGACGGCGTATATGACGGCGTACTCCTAAATGTGATAAACGTGACCGACCTTGTGACCGCCCGCCGACAGGCTGAAGAGGCAAGCCGGGCAAAAAGCGAGTTTCTGGCCGTGATGAGCCATGAGATACGCACGCCCATGAACGGCGTGATCGGAATGATCGATCTCTTGATGGATGGAGACTTGACCGCCGAGCAAAAGGAGTATCTGGTATTGGCTCGTGGTTCGGCCCAATCATTGCTTACGCTGATAAACGATATTTTGGATTTCTCCAAAATCGAGGCAGGCAAGCTCAGCCTGGAGTCGGTTAGGTTCAACCTGCGTGACACTCTGGGAGACGCTTTACGCCTTTTGGCGGGCTGGGCCTTGGAAAAGAGCCTGGAACTGACCGGCAGAGTTCATCCTGAGGTGCCAGAGATAATCATAGGAGACCCCGGCCGCCTGCGCCAAGTAGTGGTCAACCTTCTTTCCAACGCGCTTAAGTTCACAGACCACGGTGAAGTGGCGATGGAGGTCGCGCTCCTAAGTAATAAGAGTGGCCAGGTCGAACTTGGTTTTGAGGTGCGGGACACAGGCATCGGAATCCCCACCGATAAACAGGACGCTGTATTTCACGCCTTTGAACAAGCCGACATGTCGGACACCCGGGCCCATGGCGGGACCGGGCTTGGCCTGGCCATAAGCTCGCAATTGGTTGAATTAATGGGCGGGCGCATGGCTTTGGACAGTATGCCCGGCCGCGGCAGCAGTTTTTCCTTCAGCGCTAAAATGGGAGTACCGCAAGCAGACACAGTACCGCCAAGTCCTTTAAAAGAGACAGCGGGCCTCCGCGCTTTGATTGTAGATGATAATTTCAGCAATCGCGAAAACATGGCTGAGTTGTTGGCCTATATGGGCATGGAGGTGATGACGGCGGCCAATTTGACAGAGGCCTCCGGAATTGTCGAGAAGCTGTCAGATGAGGAAAGGTCGCTGGGCTTGATGCTTGTGGATTCCTTGCTCCCCGGAGAGGACTCCATCGCTTTTGCCCGTGAAATGACGCGCAGGCCGGAATTGAAAGACAGGGTGCTCATGATGCTGGCCTCCTCTAACCGGAAGGCTGAACGTGAGCTTTGCCTTGCGGCGGGCCTCGGCAATTGTCTCGCCAAACCGGTGCTGGAGGCCGAATTGCATGAAATGATTTTGCATCTACTGGGCCGCGCTAAAGACGGCAAAGCAGAGACAAGCCAGGATCGCCAACCCGCCGCCGCCCAAGGGCTCAAAATACTTTTGGCCGAGGACAATTTAATCAATCAGCGGGTGGCCAGCGAATTGCTGCGCCGCTGGGGGCATTTGGTGCAAGTGGCCAACAACGGCGTAGAGGCATTGGCAATCCTGGAGCGCGATACTTTTGATCTGGTTTTCATGGATTTGCAGATGCCCCGCATGGACGGTTTGGAGGCAACTCGACGCATCCGGCAAAAGGAATCCCAGAGTGGGGGGCATGTGCCGATAGTGGCCATGACGGCCCACGCCATGAGAGGCGACCGGGAAAGGTGCTTGGCCGCCGGTATGGACGACTATCTGACCAAGCCGATTAATCCCGAGCTCATGTCGGAAGTAATGTGCAAGGTGGTGCCGCAGGCTTGCCATCCCGAGATGGCCGGGCAAGTCTCCGGCCGCGGAGCGCTGGATATGGCTAAGATGGATAAGCGCTTTGCCGATGATCTTGAACTGAGATATCAGTTGATGGAAGTGTTTTTGGAAGAATACTCCACTCTCATGAACGACGTGCGCCTGGCCATGAACCGATCCGACCCAGAGGCGCTGGCCAGGGCCGCCCACACGGTTAAGGGCTCCTTGGCCTATTTTGAGGGGGCTGCGGCCAGCAAGGCAGCGGTTGATCTTGAGCTGGTGGGCCGTTCGGGCAATATGGACGGAGCCCAAGAGTGCTTGGCGCGCCTGGAGAGGGAGATGGAAAGGGTGAGGGAAGAGCTTGGTAAAGTTTTGGCCAACACGCCCGGAAGGATCATCGCTGATTAATTCGTGAAAGGCGGAAAACATTTTCTTTGCTACCAGCCTGGGTCGTTCGCGTCTGATTACAACAAGATGCATTTTAAGGAAGACATTCCCCAAGTAATTCCATGCTACCCACACCAACCTTCTTGGCCGAACCTCGCCGCGGTGTTACCATTTAAGAGGTGATTTCAGGGCGCCTATTTACTGACAGGTGTGCCTGGCATAACTGGGCATCTCATAAGCAAACCCCAATGCGCGGCTGAATTAAAGCAAAAGGCAAGGGAATATGGCAAAGACCGATGTAGTTGTGATGATCGGCGGAGAAGCCGGCCAGGGCTTGGTCACTATAGGTAATGTGCTGGCCAAGACCCTGGTTCATGTTGGCTATCATATAGTGGTGAGCCAGGACTATATGTCAAGGGTGCGCGGCGGTCATAACACCTTCGTGATCCGCGCTGCCTTGAACCCCATTCAAGCGCCCAGCGAGAGAGTGGACCTCTTGGTTGCCCTTAATCAAGAGACCTTGGAACTGCACGCACAGGAATTAAAACCGGGCGCCCTGGTAGTGGCTGACACGGGCCTTACCTGCGGCTCCGCCAATTGCTTCAGTGTTCCCTATAAGGACATAAGCGAGGGCCGCTATGTAAACACAGTGGCTTTGGGCGTGGCAGCCTGCCTGTTGGGGTTGGACCAAGAGAAGGTGGCCAAGGCCCTGGAAAAGCAGTTGGGCAAAAAAAGCCAGGAGGTGGCCGAAAAAAACGCCGACGCTCTGCGCAAGGCCTATGACTTCTGCCGGGAGCAAGAAACCGGCTTTGAACCATTGGCAGCCACTACTGGGCAAGGCGAAAGGCTGATGCTGGGCGGCAACGAGGCCATCGGATTGGGCGCCTTAGCCGCGGGGCTAAAGTTTCTTTCTTTTTATCCCATGACGCCGGCAACTTCGGTGGCGCTCACGGTGATCGCCGCGGCCAAACAGATGGGCGTGGTGGCCGAACAGGCCGAAGATGAGATAGCCGCCATTAACATGGCTCTGGGCGCTTCCTATGCTGGCGCTCCGGCCATGGTCTGCACCTCGGGCGGCGGTTATGCTCTTATGACCGAGGGCGTCAGCCTGGCTGGCATAATGGAAATGCCGATCGTGATCGTGATCGCGCAGCGCCCGGGTCCGGCCACCGGCCTGCCCACCCGCACCGAACAGGGCGATTTGGACTTCGCCCTTTACGGGGGCCATGGCGAATTCCCTAGGGCTATATTCACTCCCGGCGATTTGCATCAGTGCTTTAGTCTTACAGCTAAAGCCTTCCATACC
>CAZDRW010000480.1:0-3324 GCA_964507555.1 uncultured Desulfarculaceae bacterium | reverse complement strand
CCGGGCATTACCCGGTCGGTAAGCATGGCCTTGACCTTGATCTCGCCGCGCCGGGAGGCTACGCTCACCTCATCGCCCTCGCCCACCCCCATGCCCGCGGCGTCCTCGGGGTTGATTTCCACGAAGCCTTCCGGCATCTGGGCGTGCAAGGTTGGTGAATTGCGGGTCATGGTGCCGGTGTGATAGTGCACGTGGGCCCGGCCCGTGGTGAGCCACAGGGGATATTCCGCATCCACCAGCTCGGCCGGCGGCCGGTAGTCGATGGCGTGGAACAGGCCCAGGCCCCGGGAGAACTTGCCGGCGTGCAGGAACTTGGTGCCCTGGTGATCCTTGTCCGGGCAAGGCCAGCATAGGCCCTCGCCCTCCAGCCGGTCATAGCTTATGCCGCCGTAGGAGGGCGTGAGCTGGGCGATCTCGTCCATGATGGCGCCGGGCGATTCATAATTCATGGCAAACCCGAAGCGGGTGCTGAGGTCCTGGATGATCTCCCAGTCGGCCCGGCTCTCGCCCACCGGCGCAATCGCCTGGCGCACGCGCTGCACCCGGCGCTCGGTGTTGGAGAAGGTGCCGTCCTTTTCGGCGTAGGAGGCGCCGGGCAGCACCACATGGGCGAAGGCCATGGTCTCGTTGGGGAAGATGTCCTGCAGCACCACCAGCTCGGCCTTGGCCATGGCGCTCTTCACGTGATTCTCGTCCGGGTCGCTCATGAGCGGGTTCTCGCCCAGCACATAGAGCGCCTTAACCTTGCCCTCGTCCAGCTCGTGCATCATCTCGGGAATCTTGAGGCCGGGCTTGTCGGAGAGCTTAACCCCCCAGGCCTTTTCGAACTTGGCCTGCGCGCCGATGTCGACCACCTTCTGATAGCCCGGGTACACGTCGGGCAGGCCGCCCATGTCGCAGGCGCCCTGCACATTGTTCTGGCCGCGCAGCGGGTTCACCCCGGTGGAGGCCCGGCCGATGTGGCCGGTGAGCATGGCCAGGTTGGCCAGGCTTTTCACGTTGTCCACCCCGGAGGTGTGCTGGGTGATGCCCATGCAGTAGACGATGGAGGACTTTTCCGCCTTGGCGTAGAGCTCGGCGATATGCTTGATGTCCTCGGCCGCCACCCCGGAAACCTCGGCCGCCTTCTCGGGCGTCCATTTTTCCACCACCTGGCGGAACTCCTCGAAGCCCTCGGTGCGTTCGTTTACGAATTCCTGGTTTTGCCAGCCCATGGCCAGGATGTGGTTCATGACGCCGTTCAAGAAGGCCACGTCGCCGCCCAGCTTCTGGCTCACGTAGACGTCGGCGAACATGGAGAGATGGATCTTGCGCGGGTCGGCCACGATGAGCTTGGCGCCGCGCCGCTTGGCTTCATAGAGCCGGGTGGCCACCAGGGGATGGGCCGCGGTGGTGTTGGAGCCGATCACGAAGATGCAGTCCGCCTCGGCCAACTCGTCCACCGAGTTGGTCATGGCTCCGGAACCGAACGCTGCGGCCAGACCGGCCACGGTGGAGCTGTGTCAGAGGCGGGCGCAGTGGTCGACGTTGTTGGTGCCGACGCCTGCGCGGGCGAACTTTTGCAGGAGGTAGTTCTCCTCGTTGGTCACCTTGGCCGAGGCCAAAAAGGCGATGGAGTCCGGGCCATGCTTTTCCTTGATCTCCTTGAGCTTGGCGGCGGTGTAATCCAGCGCCTCGTCCCAGGAAACTTCGGTCAACTCGCCGTTTTTGCGGACCATGGGCTTGGTGAGCCGTTTGGGGCTCTGCACGAACTCGTGCACGTTCCAGCCCTTTACGCACAGCTTGCCCCGGTTCACCGGCGAGGTCTTGGAAGGCAGGGTGCCGATCAGCTTGCCGTCCAGGCTCTCCAGGTAGAAGGAGCAGCCGCACCCGCAATAGGGGCACGTGGTCAATGTGGTCTTGTACTCCATGGGTCCTCCGGGTTCATGTCGGGAAGCGGCCTTTTAAAGCCCCCTGCCCAAACCCCCTCTTGCAAAGCTATGTCCTGGGCGGCTGGCGCCGCCCGCTGAATTTAAGCCCCCCCAGTAAAGCGCCACTCCCGTGGCTTCAAAGCGCCGGGCCTCCGCCCGGCTCTCTCCCCATCTCCCTCTGCAGGCCTCCCCAGGCCTCTCTTGGGCCTCTCTTGGGCCTCTCTCGCTGGCCCCATTCGCTGCCTCCCCGGCAGCCTCCCTCGCTAGCTTCCCTCTCGGTCTTCCCTCTCCCTCATCCGCCCCGTCAAAGCCCCTACCGGCCCCCCACGGCCGGCCCCACAGGCATGGCTAGGCTTCGCTGACCGCCGGCTCTTTGGCTAGCGGCGCGCGGGGCAATAAGCCTTCGCGCCCGGTGACTTTAGTCACCAGGCGGTAAAGGCTTTTAAGCGGTATTCCTGCCGGGCAGGCCTGTTCGCACAGCCCGCAGTAAACGCAACGGTCCACCATGTGCATGGCGCGGGTCATCAGGAAATTGTGGCTGGCCGGCAGCTGGCGCTGAGGCACGTAGGCCTCGTTCTCGATGGTGCACTCGTAGCAGGAGCACACCGGGCAGACGTCGCGGCAGCCGAAGCACTTGATGCAGCGGTCGGCCGATTGGAACCAGTTGTTCAGGGCGGTGATTGCGTCCTCCGTGTCCGCCCATTGGTTCATGGCCGTCAGCACGTCCTCGTCGGCGCTGGAGGCCGGGGCCGCGCCGGGGGTCTTCTCGCCCGCGTTAAGCGCGTCGGGCCAGGGTTTCACGCACTGGCAGGCCTCGGCCAGCTCCGGCGGGCAGGAGAACCCCACCGCCACCACCTTGCGGTTGTTCAAGGCGTGCACCCGGTCGTCGTTTTGCAGGCGCCTCAGCGCGCGCTCGTCGCAGCCGCGCACCAAGACCCCGAAGGTGTCGTGAGGCCGGGCCGCCGCCAGGCGCGAAAGGACCTTGATCAAGGGATAGCGCGCGTCGCCCGGGGCCTTGCAGTCGCCCAGGCTTAGATGCGCCAGTTCGGCCGGGTCGCTGAAGAGATAGGGCGCCACCTGGCCGTCGCCCTCTTCGCGCAAGGCCAGGAATCCGTCGATGGCGCCCTTGGCCAGCAATCCCTTGACATGTTCGGCGATCTTGTTCTTCATCACAAGCATCCCGTTAGTTGTATTTGGAGCGGTAATAGCAGATCAAGCCGCAGTTGAGACAGCGCCGGGCTTCCTGCCGGGCCGCCTCTTCATCCAGTTCCACCAATTCCCCGGTGGCTATGGGCAGCTCGGCCGGCAGATCGAAGCGCGGGAAAGTATGCGCCGGCGGAACCTCCATCAGGTTCTTGAGGGCGTTTACATCCAGCACCTTGCTTTCCAGCGAGAGCATATGATCCGGCGGAGC
>CAZDRW010000479.1:0-3337 GCA_964507555.1 uncultured Desulfarculaceae bacterium | reverse complement strand
CGGTTTTGTTGACCGGCGAAACCGGCACCGGCAAGAGCCTTTTGGCGGGCGCCATCCATGCCAACAGCCCCCGGCGCGAGGGCACCTTGGTTACGGTGAACTGCGCGGCGCTATCCGAGACGCTTTTGGAGAGCGAGCTTTTCGGCCATGAAAAGGGCTCTTTCACCGGCGCCCACAAGACCCGCGACGGCCGCTTCCAACAGGCCCACGGCGGAACCTTGTTCCTGGACGAGGTGGGCGAGATGAGCCCCGGCCTGCAGGCTAAACTTCTGCGGGCCATCGAGGATCAGGTGATCTACCGCCTGGGCGGTTCGCGGGAAATCCACGTGGACGTGCGCATCCTGGCCGCCACCAACCGCGACCTCAGCCAGGCGGTGGAAGATGGGCGTTTCCGCAAGGACCTCTACTACCGCCTCAACGTGGCGCCCTTGCCCATCCCGGCTCTGCGCGAGCGCAGCGAGGACATACTTCCTTTGGCCGAGCGTTTTCTGGCCCAGATCTGCTCGGAGTTGGGCCGGCCTCCCATCGAGCTTTCCCCTGAAGCCCGTTTGGCCCTTGCCACCTATCCCTGGCCGGGCAATATCCGGGAATTGAAGAACGTGATCGAACGCGCCTCCCTGTTCCTGGAGGGCTGGATCGTGCGCCCCGGCGATCTGGGCCTGCCGGAGACCGAAGATGACGTGGATCAATTGAACGCGGCCCGCGAAGGCCAACCAGAGGTGTGCCTGGTTTCGCGCACCCTGAACCTCCTGTCCCTGGAGCGCCAGGCCGTGGAAGCGTCGCTCAGGCGCAGCAACTGGGTGCAAAAGGAAGCGGCGCGCCTCTTGGGCATTACCGAGCGGCAGATGACCTACCGTCTAAACAAACTGGGCGTCATCCATCCCAGTTTCCGCACCAAGGCCCGCCGGGCCTAAACCAAATAGCATGCAAAACCGCCGGCTCCAGTTTTGGAGCCGGCGGTTTTTGTATTGCACCTCCGTCTCGAGTCCTGCACTCTCTCATTTCATGTCTTATATTTAAAAAGAGCTACAAGCTCTTAGAAAAGCCAGGGCCTTTTTGACCTATATCGTGAGGTTCACAATGAACACCAAGCCACGCCTCATGGGATTGTTTTTGTTGTTCAGCGTATTGGCCGGATTAGCGTTTCTTGAATCCGTCCCGGCCGGGGAGAAGCAAACCATGACATCGCAAACCGCCAGGGCCACTTTTGCCGGGGGCTGCTTTTGGTGCATGGAGCCGCCTTTCGACAAGTTGGACGGCGTTATCTCCACCACCTCGGGCTACACCGGCGGCCATTTGGAAAACCCAACCTATGAAGAAGTATCCGCGGGAACCAGCGGCCATGCCGAATCCTTGCAGATAGAGTATGATCCGGCCCGGATAAGCTACGCCCAGCTTCTGGAGGTGTTTTGGCGCAACATCGACCCCACGGCCAAGGACTACCAGTTCTGCGACCACGGCAGCCAGTACCGCAGCGCGATTTTCTATCACGACGAAGAGCAGCGCCGCTTGGCCGAGGAGTCCAAGCAAGCTTTGATCAATAGCAAGAAGTTCGCCGCGGTTTACACCGAGATCCAGCCGGCCTCCAAGTTTTATCCGGCCGAGGATTATCACCAGGACTACTACCGTAAGAACCCGATCCGCTACAAGTACTACCGCTTCACCTGCGGCCGGGACCAGCGTCTCAAGGAATTGTGGGGCGAAAAAAAATAGCGGAGAAAACCTATTTAAGTTTTTCCAGGTTGAGTTCGGGATAGAGCTTGCGGGCGCAATCCGGGCAGATGCCGTGGGAGAAGTCGGCGCTGGAGTGCTCGGTCACGTACACCTCGATCTGCTGCCAATAGCCCTGGTCGTTACGCACCTTTTTGCAATGCGCGCAGATGGGAAGCAGACCGCTCAAGGTCTTGATCTCGGCCAGCGACTTCTCCAGCTTACTGACGGTGTGGGTCAGAGTATCCTGCGAAGCGCGCAGCTCGTCCTCCATGCGCTTGCTGTTCATCATCAGGAACCCCATGGACCAGGCAATTTCAATCAGCACGATGGCCAGCAAATATAACTGCTGGCCGATTTGGGGCGTGAACATGTCGCTGGTGCGGGCAGAAAACAAAGTGACCGCTCTTATCATGAAAATTGCGCCAAACGACAGGCACAACCAGCCCATGCCGCGATAAAGCAACGCGCTGCCAGCCATCCGGTGCTTGAAAAACACGTAAGCCATGGCCACCGCTATGGAGGTCAGCAACAAGCTCAGGATAAGAACCCGCATGGCGAACCAATCGACGGCCAGATACAAATAGGAAATGGCGGTCAGCTCCGAAAGCGGCACCACAAAATACCAGGCCCGGTGAATGCGGCGGTCTTTCAGGAACCTGACCACGCCCGCCAAGCGGAACAAGGCGGTAAGGGTGAAAAACAGGTTGTTGAGGGCTATGCTGAGGAACTCCGGACCGGCCAGGCGAAGCAGGCTGGAGAAATAGCCGGCCGCGACAAAAAAAGTGCTGGCGACCCAAAGACCGAAACCGGGATAGGTTTTTTGTTTGTAACGGAAAAATAAAAGCGCCACGCCTAAAAGCACGCTTATGGCCAAATTGCATATGAAAAGCGTCTTGGGGTCCATGGCCTTTATCCTGGCAACAGATGAGGCTAAACACTAACGATCAATATGCCCTATTACACCAGGCCAGTCACGCCAAGCAGGCCAATTCAAAACGGGAATCAGACCCTATATACTGTCCGGACGCCAAGTGCGTCAATTAATTATCCAAGGTGTGAGCATGCCCTGTGGAGAGATTAAAACCTATGAATTAATTCGGCCAAGCGCCGGAAACCGGCTTGCAGAGGACGCGGCGGGTTTGACCGGCTTCTCCCCAAAGGACTACCATGCAATAGAAGGCTTATTAATTATTTCCGATGCACTGAGCGATCAATGCCGCCTGGCGGCCGAGGCGCATAGGGCAAGATGAGAATGTCAATCGATCATTGGGAACTATATGCGCTCATGCTGAAAAGCCGTCTGTTTGAGGAATCAATCACTCAACTCTGGCAAGACGGCTTGATCTCAGGCGAGATGCACCTGGGGACCGGCGAGGAAGCGATCATCGCCGGCGTCGTGGCCCACTTAGGCGAGCATGACGCCATGGCCCTGGATCATCGCAGTACCGCGGCCCTGCTCATGCGCGGCGTGGACCCAGTCCTTATTCTCCGGGAATTGCTCGGCCGCACGGAGGGGCTTTGCGGCGGCATGGGCGGACATATGCATCTTTTCTCCAGACCGCATCTGGCGGCATCCTCCGGCATCGTGGGGGCGAAAGGGCCCACCGCGGCAGGTTTTGCCCTG
>CAZDRW010000478.1:0-3338 GCA_964507555.1 uncultured Desulfarculaceae bacterium | reverse complement strand
TCCAAACCGATCAAGTTCAAACGCCAAAGCGCGGTCTTAAGCGTGGGACGCGATCTTAGCTTCCGAAAGGAAATGGAGCAGGTTCTGATCAGGGCCGAACGCTTGTCGGCGGTGGGTGAAATGGCCGGCGGCGTGGCTCATAACTTCAATAACCTTCTGCAAACCATAATGAGCGTTACTAACGGCGCCCTGGCCAACATGGAAGGAGCAGGGGCGGAAAAACTAATAGAGGCCCTGCAGACCATTCAATTGGCGGCGCGGCGCGGCGCGGACGTGGTCAAGCGGATCAGCGATTTCAGCAAGGGCGCGGACGGCCACCAGAACGCGGCGGAGGTGTTCGACCTTTCCCTTTTGGTGGACGACGCCGTCCGGCTCACCAAACCGCTTTGGAAAAAACCCGAAGAACCTTGCAAGTATTCGGTCAAGGTGAATAATGGGCTGGATTGTTTTGTAAAAGGCAGCCCTTCCGAAATCAGCGAGGTGGTGGTCAATCTCATCAGGAACGCCTTGGACGCCATGCCCCAGGGCGGCGCTTTGACGCTCGCCACCGGATTGGAAGACCAAGAAGTCCGCCTGACGGTGACCGATAGCGGAGAGGGCATCCCGCCCGAAAACCTGCAACGCATTTTCCAGCCCTTTTTTACCACCAGGGGATCCTTAGGCAGCGGCCTGGGCTTGGCCTCGAGCTACGGCACCATTAGGAAATATCAGGGAGAGATCACGGTTGAGAGCGAGCTGAAGGTGGGCTCCACCTTCACCGTCACCTTTCCGGCCGCCGCCTGCTGCCCCTTGCCCGAGCACCAGCGCGCCGCGGCATATGGCGAGGGGCCGCTGCGGGTGATGCTCTTGGACGATGACGAAAACGTGCTCAAGGCTTTGGGATTCGGTTTGGAACAGAACGACGTGGAGGTCCTGGCGCCGCAATCGGCCGTGGAACTGGTGGACGGGCTTGGTCAAACGCTGGTTTCGGCCGTGATTTGCGACTTCAGCATGGATCAAATGAACGGCTTGGAGGTGGCGCGCTTGATAAAGGATACCTGCCAGGCAAACGGCAGCGCGCGGCCTCCCTTTATACTGTTGACCGGCTTGGCCAAAAAGCTCAATGCCGAGGATATGGCGCAAAACGGCGTGGATCGGGTTTTAAACAAGCCCATAGAGATCGAAGAATTGGTCGGCGTCATTCGGGAGTTGGCTACGGTTCAGGACATGACGGCGTTCAGCGGACAGTTATGAAATGCTATCATACTCGTATTTACCAATGGTTTTTCCTGGGGCGGCAAACGCTTGGCAGGGCCGGCGGTGCGCGCCTCAGTCACCAGGCAAAAGGGCGGGGGCGGGTGTTTCGGCCGGGCATGGCCGAACGGGCGCCTGACGCCTTCAAAAACCATAACTGAGGTTGGGCAATCAGGGATTCGATCGGCTTGACTCACACAACGATAGGGAATGACACTTGGAAAGCCTTGATGATTATCTGCTGAAATTCGATGCGCCGGAGATTATTTTCGGTTTCGGGGCGCTCAAGTATCTGGGCAGTTGCTGCAGACGCTTGGGCGGGGAACGGATTTTTTTGGTCACCGATCCAGGCATAGTGGAAGCGGGTTGGGTGGGCGAGTCTCTTAAGCATCTGGAAGCCGAGGGGTTGCGCTACGTGGTGTATGACAACGTGGTCAGCAACCCCCGCGACTTCCAGATGGAGCAGGGCGCTCAGCTATATTTGGAAAAAAAGTGCGACGTCATAGCCGCGGTGGGCGGCGGCAGTCCCCTAGACGCCGCCAAGGGGGTAGCCACCCTGGTGTCCAATCACGGCCGGCTCTACCAGTACGTGGGATGCAACCTGGTCACCCAGCCCATACCTCCCTTGATTTGCGTGCCCAGCACGGCGGGCACCGGCGCCGATGTGAGCCAGTTCGTCATCTTCACCGATACCAGGGACGGCCAGGTGAAGAGGGCCATTTTAAGCCGGGCCGTAATGCCCGACATATCCTTGATCGATCCCAGGCTGCTTTTCACTAAAACCCGCAGTTTGATAGCCGCCACCGGCATGGACGCCCTGACTCACGCCATAGAAGCCTATGTATCCTCTTTGGCCTGGTCACTGACCGATCCCCATGCCTTGCACGCCATTGAATTGGTGGCCTTGTGCCTGCAGAACGCAACCGAGCGCATGGACAAGTTCTCCATGCGGGGCATGGCCATAGCTTCCCTGGAGGCCGGCCTGGCGTTTTCCAACGCCATTCTAGGAGCGGTGCATGCCTTGGCCCATCCCCTGGGGGGCTTGTATGACTTGCATCATGGTGTGATAAACTCTGTGTTGCTGCCGGTGGTCATAGAACACAACCTGAAATACTCCATTGAGAAATACGCCAAGATAGCCGGCGTGTTGGGACGGTGTTCCAACGGCATGTCCCCCGAAGAAGCAGCCGGGCAGGTGCCTGAAATCATAAGAGACCTGTCCAACAAGCTGGGCATGCCCACTAGGTTGACCGAATTGGGGGTCAAGGCGGAGGACATACCGCAACTGGCGGTATTGGCCCAGGACGACCTTTGCATGGACACCAACCCGTATAGTTACTCCACACACGAGATAGAAGAAATCTATCACGAAGTGCTATAGGAGAAAAATGGCTCCCAGATTGTTAGACGATTTTATTGGCATTGGCTACTCCAAGGTAGGCCACTTCAAGGAGGTCAGAGCCAAGATAAGCGAGCTGGAAGCCCTTAACCGCGAGCTGGCACGGCGCAGCAACAAGTTGGAGGCGGTGTTCAACAGCATGAACGAAGGCCTCACCATCCTGAGCCGGGATCTGACCATTGTGGAGGCCAACGAAGTACAGCGCAGGAGATATCCTGATTTCCCCTTGATCGGCCGCAAGTGCTACGATGTTTTCCGCAGAAAAACCAAGCCCTGCCGAGATTGCCCTGCCTTGAAAACCATGGAGACCGGGGAGACCCTAAGCGGCGAGACCCAGCAAAAGGATGGCGAGTACCACGGACGTCATTATGAATGGACCACCTCGGCCATCAAGGACACATCCGATGAAGTCAGAGAGGTCATGCTGCTGACCAGGGACATAACAGACCGCAAGGATTATGAATTCAAGCTGATGCAGGCGGACCGCATGGCGGCGGTGGGTTTTTTAGCGGCCGGTATCGCCCATGAAATCAACAACCCCCTCACCTCCATAGCCGGTTTTTCGGAAGGCCTTCTGAAACGGATGGAGAAGATACCGGAACTGGGCCAGGATGAACGCCTGACGCCGTTTCGCGAATACCTGGAGATAATAGTCTCGGAGGTTTACCGCTGTAAGAATTTCATCCGCAATCTGGTGGAGTTCAGC
>CAZDRW010000477.1:0-3338 GCA_964507555.1 uncultured Desulfarculaceae bacterium | reverse complement strand
GCATAAGCCCAGCAATCTACTTTATGGCCTGGAGGACAAGCCCGCCTGGCACGAGACCTTTTTGCTGGCCTTTCAGCACTTCATCATGCTCATGCCGCGGCTCATCTATCCTGTGGTGATTGTGCAGGGCTTCGGGGGATCGCCCGCCGTGGCCAAGGCCATGGTGGCCATGTCCATGATCGCCGGCGGCATCGGGGCCATCCTGCAAGCCCTGCCCAAGGGGCCGGTGGGGGCCGGCTTCCTGGACCCTTCCGGCTGCGGCGCGGCCTATATCTACGCATCCATTCAGGCGGGAATCGCAGGCGGCCCTTCGCTCATTTTGGGCATGACCGCCCTGGCCGGCTTCATGGAGTGCCTGCTTTCCCGGGTCATGCAGCGTCTGCGCGCCCTTTTTCCGCCTCACGTGGTGGGCCTGGTGGTGTCCATGGTGGGGCTTTCGCTCATAAAGGTGGCGGTCACCAAATTCCACGGAATCGACCGGCTGGACCCAACCCACCACTTGAGCGAAATAATTCCCGCCTTTCTTACGCTCTGCACCATCCTGTTGGTTAGCATCTGGGGCAAGGGCAAGCTTAAGCTCTACAGCCTCTTGATCGGGGTGGCGGTGGGCTATGCCGCTTCCCTGGCTTTCGGAATTTTGCCGGCTGACTATTTCCACCGCCTGGCCCAGGTGGACCTGTTAGCCATCCCAGACATCAGTTATGTGGGGTGGTCCTTTGACGTATCCGTACTGGCCGTGTTCCTGGTGGCATTTCTTTCCACCGGACTGAAGACCGCCGGCGAAATTATCACCTGCCAAAAAATCAATGACCAGGAATGGCAGCGGCCGGACATGCGCAACGTGAGCAAGGGCATGCTGGCCGACGGCTTGACTACCCTGACTTCCGGCCTGATGGGCGGCATGGGCCAATCTTCCTCGGCCGCCAACATCGGCCTGTCCATGGCCACCCGCGCCACCAGCCGGATCATAGCCTTCGTGGTGGGCGGTCTGCTGATTAGCCTGGCCTTTGTGCCGGTGCTGCCCGCTTTTCTGGCCATGATGCCCGCGCCGGTGGCCGGGGCCACCCTGGTGGTGGTCTCCAGCTTCATGGTGGTGACCGGCATCCAGATCATGACCTCGCGCATGCTGGATTCCAGGAAGATATATGTCATCGGGCTTTCCATGGTGTTTGGCCTCAGCGTGGATATCGTTCCGCAGCTATACGTGGATATCGAACCCTGGCTGGCGCCCATGTTCAGTTCCTCCCTGTCGCTGACCACCATCATGGCCTTGCTCCTAAACCTGGTCTTCCGGCTGGGCGTGGCCAATCGGGGCCTTATGACGATTCAGGGCAAGGAACAAGCCTCGTCCCAGGCGATCTTTGATTTCATGGAAAGAAAAGGCGCGGCCTGGGGCGCGCGGTCTGATGTGATTCATAGGGCCGCCTCAGCCCTCACTGAAGTTGTGGAGACCGTCTTTTGGTCAGACTTGACCAAGGGCCCGATCACGATCGAGGCCAGTTTTGATGAATTCAATTTGGATTTGGCCATAACCTATCAAGGTCAAGCCATGGACCTGGAGCCGCACCGCCTGGATTTGGAAGACGCCACCTCAGACCAGGCTCTTGCCCATATTGCGGGTCATCTGATCCGCCAGCTTACCGACCGCATCAAGTGCGATGCCCGCACCGGCGAGGCTATCATTTCGCTGCATTTCGAGCATTAGAAACTGCACAGCCAACCCGCCGGCCAGGAACACGCCTCTAGTCCACTATACGGACCAGGCGGAAGCCTAGGGAGACTTCTTTGAATGCGGGGCTGGCGAAGTTGCGGTTGCCGGAGCGCAAAGTATTGGGCCCCGCAAACCAACTGCCTCCCCGGCGGGCGCGGGTTTTACCCTCGTCCGGACCCTGGGGATCGATGAGATGACCCTTGGGGTAGTAGTTGAACCAATCCTGGCACCACTCCCACACATTGCCGCTCATGTCGTACAAGCCCCAAGGGTTGGGCGGATAACTTTTCACCGGAGCGGGGTTGCCAGGCTGCAATCCATGTCCGGACACATATGATTCGCACCGATAGTCCCCATTGGGATTGTTGCCATACATGGCCTTGGAGCAATCAACTTGGTCGCCCCAATAATACACCGTCTGGGTACCGGCTCGGCAGGCATACTCCCACTCCGCCTCGGTGGGCAGGCGGTAGCGGCCGTCACCCTTTTCATTGAGCTTCTGGATGAAGGCCTGGGCATCGAACCAAGACACTCGGGTAACAGGCCAATTGTCCGGCCCCTTGTGCAGATTGATAACCCCTGTGCCCATAACCGCAAACCATTGCCCTTGGGTCACTTCGGTGGTCTGCATGTAAAAGCGCTTGCTCAAGGTTACCTTGTGCCGGCGCTCATTGCCTTGATAGCCGGGCGCTTGCTTGGGGCTTCCCATGTGGAAACTGCCCGCCGGGATGAGCACGAATTCCATACCCAAGGAGTTGGTTACGCGCTCAGGCGGCGCTGCGGCCAGGGCCTGCGAGCACACCAAAGCCAACACGCTCAAACAGAGCACAGTGAAAACTACTTTAACCATTTGGGCTGGGCGCATGGGGCTCTCCAAGCGGGGAGTGCAAATTCAAGGTTTCCGCACCGAAGGCGGTATGTACTATTTATTTTATAGCCTAACATCCAAATTACGTGTGGGCAAATTTACCGGCCCGCTGCGTGCGCTTGTTCCAATACGGTCGCTCACAGATGGAATAATAAACTTCATTTGATTAATTTTCGAACGGGGTTCGTGCTTACGATAGCAATGCCTTTATAATCATTACTGTTAGTGTTATGTTTTTATTAGAGATTAGTGACCAGGGAGCCGCATGGATCCAGCCAGTCCTGAAAGCCAAGGCTTGGAGCAACGCCGCGAAGACCGCTTGGAGGTTACGTCCTTCACCCTGCCTTTTTTGGCTACCCGCGAGGCTGACCATCAAACATTCCAATACATTTTGGTGGACACCAGCAAACGCGGCGCGGGCATCGCCCTGCCCCGCTGGGTACTGGCGCGGGAGCGCCTCAATAAAGGCGACGCGGTCAACTTGCACATGCCCTTCCATCTGCACGGCGAGACCTTTGACGCCGGCACGGTGGCCTGGATCGCCTGGCGCGATGATTTGGATGCACAGACCTGCGGCGTCAACCTGCTACGTCCGGTGCCGGCCTATTATCCCGTACGCTTAAGCCTGGAAGACGGCGGGGTGGAGGTCGACCTCTCCGGCTTTACCAGCCAGGTGGGATTGCTGGCCCGCATCATAAAGGACGCCTATTTGCTGAAAAAGGGCGTGCATATCTATCTGCGTCATCTGGTGCCCTATTT
>CAZDRW010000476.1:0-3345 GCA_964507555.1 uncultured Desulfarculaceae bacterium | reverse complement strand
TGAGTATTTGGCGGGCCGCACGCCCAAGCACATGGACCTGGCCAATAAGCTCATGCGGGGTCTCACAGGCTCTACCAGGGGTTGACAGGCCCCAGGGGCAATTCGGGCTCCATACCAAAAGCAGATAAGATGGTGGGCGCGATTTGACGTATGTCGGCCGGCTGCCTCAGGCGACGGCCCTGTAGCGGTGCAGGAAGCTTCCTGCCCTTAAGCGCCGCAATTAAAAGGCCGTCAGGGTGGTGGTTGGCGTCATCCGGGCCAATGTCGTTGGAAAAGGCGTATATGCTCCCCAGGCCCACCGAGCCCAGCGCCCGCCAAGCCAGGCCGCCGGGTAAAAGGATCAGGTCCGGCGCTATGCCGCGCACCTGGCGGTACAGCTCCTCAGGCGCGTAAACCTGGTTACCCAGGGGCCGCCCCTCATGATCCGGCAGCGCGCTCAACTTGGCACGCAGCTCAGCCTTTAGCGCCTCCACCTCCGCTGGCGGCACCGCGCCTTGGGGCTCGCGGCCGGCGATATTCAAAAACAGGCGCGCATAATAGCCGCCGCTACTCCAGGCCTTGCTGCGCGGCCAGTCCACCATGCCGGGCTTTAGATCGCCGCTGGCCTTGGGGTCCTTGAGCGCCAGATAGCCCTGGTTGATCAGCCATTGGTTTATGGCCAAGCCGCCCTGCATGGCCTGGGCGCCGTGATCGGAGACCACCAATATCAGGGTGTCCCGGGGCAGCCTTTCTATAAAGCCTCCGATGAGGCCGTCCAGGCGCTGATAATACTTGCGCACCGCCGTGACATAGGGGCTGGCCGGGTCGTGCAGCCGGTGGCTGGGGTCATGATAGCGCCAGAAGGCATGATGCAGGCGGTCGGGCCCCATCTCCACCAGCATGAAGAAGTCCCAAGCCTCCGCCAAAAGCCGCTCGGCCACTTTAAAGCGGGCGCCGGTCATGGCGTGGATGTCGGCCAGGATGCGGGCCTTGTCTCCGCCCCGGAAGCCAGACACATCCAACAGATAATCGCCGCCGGCCCATTCGTCAAGGCGCGCTCTTAGCCAGGCGGGGCGGGTGAAGCTGGCGTCTTTGTCCGGGGCCAAAAAGTCGCTCACCACCAGGCCATTTATCTTTGGCGGCGGATAGGTTTGGGGCACACCCAGCAATATGCTTTTCTTGCCGGCCCGACCCAGATGGTCCCACACCCGAGGCGCCCTAACCGCGTTGCAATCGGCCACGGTCATGGCGTCGTAGGAATAATCAAGTCGGTTGCGGAAGCCGTAGACGCCCAGCTCGCCGGGGTCGCGCCCGCTCAGCATGCAGCTCCAAGCCGGCACCGTGATCGGCGGGGTGATGCTTTTTAGCACCCCGGCCAGGCCGCTCGCCGCCAGCCCGCTGAGCACCGGCAGATCACCGGCCAACTCATCCAGCACCAGGCCGGCCGGAACGCAGTCCAGGCCGATCACGGCCACCTTGGCAGCGCGCAGGGGATAATCGATTAAGGGGGGCATAAACTTCCGCCTCAAAAAACCGCCGCCGCCCCACGAGCGGACGGCGGGATCATGCCGGCAATGACGCCTGCCCTACATGCCGAGGAATGCCTCGCGCACCGTGTCGGACTTGAGGAGTTCCCTGGAGGGCCCCTCCTCGCGGATGCGGCCGGTTTGCAGTATGTAGCCCTGATCGGTGAGTTCCAGGGCCTCGCGCACGTTCTGCTCCACCAGAAGCACGGTGAGGCCCTCCTGGCGCAGCTTGCGCACCGTCTCGAACACCTCGGAAACCATGAGCGGCGCCAGGCCCAGGCTGGGCTCGTCCAGCATGAGGAGCTTGGGACCGCTCATCAACCCCCGGCCGATGGCCAGCATCTGCTGCTCCCCTCCGGATAACGACCCAGCGGCCTGCTTAAAGCGCTCCTTCAGGCGCGGGAACATCTCGTACACATACTCCAGGCGCCCGGCCAGGGTGGCCTCGTCGTCAATAATGAACGCGCCCAGCTTGAGATTCTCCTCCACGCTGAGCGGCTTGAACAGCTTGCGGTCCTCGGGTACGTAGACCAGGCCCCTCCGCACTATCTGTTCGGTGCGCAGCCTCTTTAAGCTATCGCCCAGGAATAGCACCTCGCCCGAGCTGATCTTGGCCCGCCCCATGATGGCTTTCAGCAGGGTGGACTTGCCCGCACCATTGGCGCCCACCACGCTCACCGCCTGGCCTTCTTCCACCTTGAGGGTGACGCCTTGCAGCACTGGGAGCCCTGAATAGCTCACCACCAGATCTTTCACCTCAAGCATTGGCGCCCTCCTCTTTCACCGCGTGGTCGCCCAGATAGGCCCGGATCACCTCCGGGTCCTGGACCACCTGGGAGGGCTGGCCCTCGGCAATCTTGCGCCCCGTTTCCAAAACCACCACCCGATGGCTGAGCGCCATCACCATCTCCATGACGTGCTCGGTCAGAAGAAGCGCTATGCCTTTTTCCCGATGGATGCTCTGCAGCAGTTCCACCAGGCCGTCGATTTCGGACGCGTTGAGCCCGGCCGCCACTTCGTCCAATAAAAGCAGCTTGGGGTCGCTGGCCAAGGCGGTGGCCAGGGCCACTCTCTTTTGCCGCGCCACCGGCAGCTCCGAGAGCATCAAGGACCCGGTGTCGGCGATGCCCAGGAACTCGAGCCACTCGCTCGCCTTGGCCCTGGCTTTGCGGCGCGACCCGGTGCGCACGAAAGCGCCCACCATGACGTTTTCCAGCACCGACAAATCGCCCGAGGCCTGGAATATTTGAAAGGTGCGGGCTAGGCCCAGGTGGCAGATCTGAAAATCCTTGAGCGGAGTGATATCCTGGCCGTCAAACCAAACCTGGCCCGCGCTCACCGGAAAATATCCGGCGATGCAGTTGAATAGGGTGGTCTTGCCCGCCCCGTTGGGGCCGATCAGCCCCACCACCTCGTCGGCCTCCATGCTGAAGCTGATGTCGGCGTTGGCGCGCAGGCCGCCGAAATCCTTGCTTACGTTTTTCACCTCCAGGAGCGACATCAGGTTCGCCTCCTTTTGGCGCGCACCGCTTGCACGATGCCCCACACGCCGCGGGGCTGCACCGCGGCGATAAGCATGATTATGCCGCCGTAAATCACCAGGTCCAAGCCCGCTAAGCCGGCCTGACCGCCCAGCCACGAGCCCAAATACGATCGCATGGGCACCAAGATGGAGGCTCCGATTATGGGACCCCACAAGGAGCCCGCTCCGCCCAGCATGGCCATCAAGGCCGCCACCATCAGCGCGGGTATCAGAGCCGACCCTCGGCTCGCGTTTCCGATCTTCTTCGATTTCGTTCTCATCGCTCGGTTCTCCCTCCTGGCCACCTGGCCCCCCTAG
>CAZDRW010000475.1:0-3361 GCA_964507555.1 uncultured Desulfarculaceae bacterium | reverse complement strand
GTTGACGGCGGCAGTGTGAACAAAGGCGAGATTCTGGTCAAGGTGGACAAGGTTGACTACGAACTGGCCGTTACCTTGGCCGACGCCAAGGTGAAAGAGGCCGCCACCTCCCTGAAAAAGGTTCAAGAGGACGCCGAGGCCGCCCTGGAGGAATGGAAACGCTACCAGGGAGCCAAGGGCAAAGAAGCGCCGCCGTCCTTAGTGGCCCGCGAACCGCAGCTGGAAGAAGCCAGGGCCAAGCTGGCCGCGGCTCGGGCCCAATTGGAGCAGGCCGAATTGGATCTCAGCCGCACGGAAATCAAGGCGCCCTACCAAGGCCGCATCAGCGGTAAGTATGTCGACCTGGGACAATATTTGAGAACCGGCGACAAAGTGGTCGATCTTTACGGCACCCAAGCCGCCGAGGTGGTGGTGCACCTGGAAGACGCCGCCCTGGCCTGGCTCAGCGTGCCGGGATTCACCCAAAAGGGCGGCCAAGGATCAAAAGCCGAGGTGTATGTGGTGTTCTCGGGTGGTCGCATCTCCTGGCCGGGCCGGGTGGTGCGCGCCTTGGGCGAGTTGGACACCCGCACCCGCATGGTGCCGGTGGTGGTGAGGGTGGATAAGCCCTTTGCCACCCAGCCTCCCCTGTCGCCCGGCATGTTCGTGAAGGTGGACATCGAGGGCAAGGCCCTGGACAGCTCCGCCCTGCTGCCCCGGGCCGCCCTGCGCCAGGGCAGCCTGGTGTGGGTGGTGGATTCAAACGGAGCCCTGAAGTTCCGCAAGGTGGAGGTGGCCCGCACCTACGGCGAGCAGACCCTGATCAAATCCGGCCTGGCCCGGGGAGAAAAGGTGGTAACTTCTCCGCTGCAGGCGGTGAGCGACGGTATGGCCGTGCGCCTCACCCAGCCGCAGAACAAAGCCCAGCAAAAGCCCGCGGCGCCGGCCAACAGCGCCACCACCGATAAAGAGGAGGCGGGCTCATGAAAGGGCCCATGGCATGGTTTGCCAATAACCACGTCGCCGCCAACCTGCTCATGCTCTTCTGCCTGGTGGGCGGCATAGTCACCGCTTACAGCATGAAGGTGGAGGTGTTCCCGGAGACCTCCCTGGACAAGATCACGGTGCAGGTGGAATACAAGGGCGCTTCGCCGGCCGAGGTGGAGGAGGCCATCATCAGGCGCATCGAGGAACGCGTGGCCGGGCTGGCCGGCGTGCGCCGCATCGACTCGGTGGCCCGCGAGAGCTGGGGCATCGTGAGCATCGAGGTGGTTTCGGGCTGGGACCTGCAAAAGCTCCTGGACGACGTCAAGGCCGAGGTGGATCGCATAACCACCTTCCCGGCCGAGGCGGAAAAGCCCATCGTGCGCGAGGAGGTGCGCCGCACCCAGGTGCTCTGGGTGGCGCTTTTTGGCGACGCGCCGGAAAGCACCCTCAAGTACTTGGCTGAGAAAATGCGCGACGACCTGACCGCGCTGCCGGGCATAACCCAGGCCGACCTCTTTGGCGTACGCACCGGCGAGATCCATATCGAGGTCTCGGAAGACACCCTAAGAAGGCATGGCCTGACTCTGGAGCAGGTGGCCGCCGCCGTGCGCAGCGCCAGCCTGGACCTGCCCGCGGGCAGCGTCAAGACCGCCGGCGGCGAGATCTTGGTGCGGGCCAAGGGCCGCCGCTATCACGCCAAGGAATACGGCGACATCGCGCTACTCACCCGCCCCGACGGCAGCAAGCTCACCTTGAGCCAAATCGCCAAAATCAGCGACGGGTTCGAGGACACCGACCTCTTCGCCCGCTTCCAGGGCCAAAACGCCGCCTTGATCCAGGTCTACCGGGTGGCCGACCAGAACGCCCTGGAGGTGGCCGCCACGGTCAAGCGCTTTGTGGAGACCGTCAAGCCCCAGATGCCCAAGGGCATCGATATAGACTTTTTCGCCGACCGCTCAGTGATCCTAAAAAGCCGCCTGGACCTGCTCATACGCAACATGGCCTTTGGCTTGTGTCTGGTGGTGCTGGTGCTGGGCCTTTTCCTGGAGCTAAGGCTGGCCTTTTGGGTCACCTTGGGCATACCCGTCTCGTTTGCCTTCGCTTTATGGTGCCTTCCCACCCTGGACATCAGCATCAACATGATCTCGCTTTTCGCCTTCATCCTGGTGCTGGGCATCGTGGTGGACGACGCCATCGTAGTGGGCGAAAACGTTTATAAAAAGCGGGAAGACGGCATGCCTTCCCTAAAGGCGGCGGTGGAGGGCGCCATAGAGGTGGGCGGGCCGGTGATCTTTTCGGTGCTGACCACGGTGGTGGCCTTCGTGCCCTTGCTCTTGGGCACCGGCTCCATGGGCAAGGTCATGCGCAACATCCCGGTGGTGGTGTCGGTGGTGCTGATAGGCTCGCTCTTGGAGTCGCTCTTCGTGCTGCCCGCCCACCTGGCCCGCAGCAAACCCCCGGCCAAAGGCCACCGCGAAAAAAGAGCCTCCCTTTGGCTGCAGCGCCTGATCAAGGGACCCTACCGCCAGGCTTTGGATTTTTGCCTGAAGTGGCGCTACGCCACCGTCGGCCTGGGCATCATGGTGCTTTTGGTCACCCTGGGCACCTTCACCAGCGGCATCTTGAAATTCACCCTGTTCCCCAAGGTTGAAAGCGACGTGCTGACCGCCAGCCTCACCATGCCGGCCGGCACTCCGGTGGAGCGCACCGCCCAGGCCGTGACCAAGCTGGAGGACGCCGCCAAGAGAGCGATCAGCGGGGCGGATAAGGAGCGGCCCAAGGACGATCCGTCGTTGTTCAAGTACACCGTAAGCCTGGTCGGCGTGCAGGCCGGGGTGAGCCCGCACGGTGGCGCGCCGGAAACCGGCAGCCACGTGGCCACGGTGTTCACCCAGCTCTTGGAGGGCGAGAAACGCAATTACAGCGCGGCCAAGTTGGGCAAACGCTGGCGGAAAGAGACCGGCAGCATCACCGATGCCCAGGCCGTCACCTTTCAGAGCGACATCTTCAGCGCGGGCAACGCCGTCGAGGTCCATCTCAGCTCGGACAACCAGGAACGCCTGCTGGCCGCGGTGGAGGATTTGAAGGCCAGGCTCAAGACCTACCCCGGGGTGAGCGACGTGGCCGACAGCTTTCTGCCCGGCAAAAGCGAATTGCAGGTCGACCTCAAACCCATGGCCAGGGCTCTGGGCATAACCTTAAGCGACCTCTCGCGCCAGGTCCGGCATGCCTTCTATGGGGCCGAGGCGCTCAGACTGCAGCGCGACCAGGATGAAGTGAAAGTCCTGGTCCGCTACCCCGAAGCGGAGCGCAAGAGCCTGGGCAACATCGAGAGCATGCGCATCAGGACCCCCAGCGGCTTTGAGGTGCCTTTCAGCGAAGTGGCTAAAGTCCG
>CAZDRW010000474.1:0-3380 GCA_964507555.1 uncultured Desulfarculaceae bacterium | reverse complement strand
TTTTGAAGAAAAAAGACGGCGGCACGATCTTCGTAATCGTATCCCCCAAAATCTTTCGTGACAGCGAAGGCAAGATGACTAGCTCTCTTGCCATCGTGACCGACATGACCGAACGCAAAATATTGGAGAGCCAACTCATACAGTCCCAGAAGCTCGAAGGTATAGGACAGTTGGCGGCTGGCATTGCTCACGAGATAAACACGCCCACCCAATATGTCCTAAGCAACACCGGTTTTCTGGAAAATTCATTCGGCGACCTATTGGAACTAACCAATTCCCATATGGGCTTTCTCGACAAACTTAAGGAAAAGGGAGTGGAGTTGGAGTAGGCGGCAAGCTTGGAGAACTTGGCCCGGGAATTGGACTACGAATTTTTGGCCGAGGAGATTCCCAAGGCGCTTGCAGCTAATCGTGAAGGACTGGAACGCATTGCCAAGATCGTTCTCTCCATAAAAGAATTCGCCCACCCAGGTCAAGAAGACAAGAAACCGGCGGATTTGAACAAGGCCATCGAGAACACCATCACCGTGGCCCGCAATGAGTGGAAGTTCGTAGCGGAAGTGGAAACCGACTTGGCCCCGGATCTGCCGCCGGTTCCCTGTGTAGTGGGCGAAATCAACCAAGTGCTCCTCAACCTAGTCGTCAACGCCGCTCAGGCAATTTCCGAAATGACTGGTAGGGAAAGCGGGGAAAAGGGACGCATCGCTATCACCACGAAAAACAAGGACGGTTTTGCGGAGATCAGCATTGCGGACAACGGACCGGGCATACCAGATAAAATCCGCAACCGCATCTTTGATCCATTTTTCACCACCAAGGAACCGGGCAAGGGAACCGGGCAGGGACTGGCTTTAGCCCACCGGTCCATTGTGAACAATCATCATGGAGAGATCGCGGTGGATAGCCGCGAAGGTCAGGGGACCACATTCACCATACGCCTGCCGCTTATGGAGAAAGGGGCCGAGTAACTGGGCGCCAAGAAAATCCTATTTGTTGATGACGAGCGCGAGGTGCTGGACGGGCTGCGGCGCATGCTGCGCAGCCAGCGCAAGGAATGGATCTGCGCCTATGCCACCAGCGGTCAGGATGCACTTGCGCAGCTGGCAGGGCCTGAACGGTTCGACCTGATAATAAGCGACATGCGCATGCCCGGCATGGGCGGGGCCCAATTATTGGAGGAGGTCCGCAAAAGACATCCTCACATGGTGCGCATTATCCTCTCCGGTCAATCGGACCAGGACGCGGTCCTGCAATCGGTCAAGCCCGCCCATCAATTCCTGGCAAAACCCATTGAACACGAGTCATTGCTGGCCATCATCAAAAGGGCCCTAGCCCTGCAGGAGGTGCTGGCTGATGATTCCTTGGCCAAGCTGCTCTCCGAGGTGGAGTCCCTGCCTGGCCTGCCCGAGGTCTATAGCAGGCTAATGACCGAGATAGAGGCGGACAACTGTTCATTGGAAGTCATCGGCGGCATCATCGAGCAGGACATGGGCATGACCGCCAACATCTTGAAAGTGGTGAACTCGGCATTTTTCGGCTTGCCCAGAAAGATAGAAAAGCCCGCGCAAGCGGTGAGCCTTTTAGGCTTGGACGTGGTCAAGGCCCTGGTGCTCTCCTTCCAGCTCTTTTCCTCGTTTGACCTGCGGCGCATTAAAGGTTTTTCCTTTGATCTTCTTTGGAAGCACAGCGTGACGACCGGCGGATTGGCCAAGCTCATCGCTCAAGAGGAGGGGCTGGACCGGAAGAGCGTGGATGACGCGTTTTTCGCAGGCATGCTCCACGACGTGGGCAAGCTGCCGCTATCGTCCTTTGCGCCTGAGCAATATAACCACATTTTGGAACAAGTCAGGGAAAAGGACCAGCTCCTTTGGGAGGTGGAGTTTGAAATCCTGGGCACCAGCCATGCAGAGGCCGGGGCATATCTAATGGGTTTGTGGGGAATGCCCGAGTCGGTGATCAGTGCCATCGCATTTCACCATAGGCCGAGCCGTCTGCCCGAAGACGCATTCAGCCCGTTGACCGCGGTGCATGCGGCCAACATCATCGAACACGAACTTATCGTGCACAACCAAAATTATGCCCGCCCCCAGTGGGATACCGAGTATTTATCCCGTCTAGGTATGGGCGAGCGGATTCCGGCCTGGACCGAGGCCTGCAAGGCCAACCTGGAACAGGGAGAGTCAGATGGTTAAGCCCAAACTGCCTGAGAGAATCCTGATGGTGGACGATGAAGCCAATATCCTGGATTCCTTTCGCAGGGAGCTAAGAGGCAAGGTTGATCTGCACACCGCCTTGGGCGGCGAGGAGGCGCTGGAGGCCCTGGATAACAAAGGGCCCTACGCCGTGGTGGTATCCGACTTTAAGATGCCGGGTATGAACGGCATCGAACTTTTAGCCCAGGTTAAAACCAAGGCCCCGGACACGGTGCGCATGATGCTCACCGGCTATGCCGATTTGGACAGCACCATTCAGGCCATTAACCAAGGCAACATCTTCCGCTTCCTGACCAAGCCATGCGACTCCGAAACCTTGATGCGTTCCTTGGTGGACGGCATTCGTCAGTACCGCTTGATCAGGGCTGAAAAGGATTTATTGGATCTGACCCTGCGAGGCAGCGTAAAAGTGCTCTGCGACCTTCTGGCGCTGCTCAAGCCCAATGCCCTGGGACGGGCCAACCGCATCGCCCGCTATGTAAACGACCTCGCCCAGTACTTCGGGGTGGATCATAACTGGGAGCTTGAAACCGCGGCCCTGCTCTCGCAGATCGGATGCATCACCCTGCCTGACAGCATTGTCCGCAAGGTGTCCCGGGGCGTGCCTCTTGAGCTGCAAGAGCGTCGGATTTTCCTGCAGCACCCCCAGACCGGCGCGGAGATGGTGGCCAACATCCCCCGCATGGAGGAAGTCGCCAGGACCATCGCCTATCAGGAAAAGAACTTCGACGGATCAGGAACGCCGGAGGACGACGTGCGCGAGGATGACATTCCCCTTGGGGCGCGCATCATCAAGGTGCTTTTCGATTTCGACACCCTGGTTTCAGCAGGCGACTCCAAGGGCAGGGCCTTGGAGAAAATGAAAAAGAGAACCGGCATCTACGATCCGGCCCTGCTCACCGCTTTTGATATGGTGCTGGGGGTGGAAGCCAAGTACGACGTCAAAGAACTAAGCGTCATCGAGCTGGAGGAGGGAATGATCCTGGCCGACGACATCAGGCAATACGCATCAGACAAGAGGCTTCTGGCACAAGGGCAGCAACTTAGCGACACCTTGATAAAAAGCATACGCAGCTACCACCGCATATTGGCTGTCAAAGAGCCGATCAAGGTGATGGTTTCAATAAAAAGGTAAGTGTTAACTTATTGACGATTTGCCGAAAGAAA
>CAZDRW010000473.1:0-3389 GCA_964507555.1 uncultured Desulfarculaceae bacterium | reverse complement strand
GGGCTGTTCGACATAAGCCACATGGGCCGCTTTCTGCTGGACGGCCCCGGCGCGCTCCCTTTCCTGGAAGAGATGCTCACCAACCGCGCGGCCAACCTCCTGCCGGGCCGGGCTCAATACACACTCATCTCCGACCCAAACGGCTGCCCCATCGATGACGCCTATCTCTACCGCCTGGAGGAGGACCGCTTCATGCTGGTAGTGAACGCGGCAAACCGGGAGAGGGCTTGGCAGTGGCTTATGGGGCACAAGCAAGCCGGCGCGGAACTTACTGACGCCAGCCGCAGCTTGGCCATGCTGGCGGTGCAGGGGCCCCAAAGCGAAAGGCTGCTGAGCGCTCTCATGGCTGAGCCTTTACCCACGCCAGGCCGCAATCATGGGGGTTGGAACCGTTTGCAAGGAGTCGATCTGTTCGTGGCGCGCACGGGTTACACCGGCGAACCGCTGGGGTTCGAGTTATTTCCTCCCTGGGAGCAGACCTTGCCGGTCTGGCAGGTGCTCACGCGGACCGGCGCCGAGTTCGGCCTGTCTCCGGTGGGATTGGGAGCCCGGGATACCTTGCGCCTGGAGGCCGGCTTGCCCTTGTACGGCCATGAGTATGCAGCGGACCGACCAATCTTATCTATGCCAACCGCCCGGCTGGGAGTGGACCTAAGCCGGAACCGGGGCAAGTTTGTCGGGCAAGAGGCCCTGGCCGCGCAGGCAGCTAAGCTGCCCCAGCGGGTTTACGCGGTGGCGGCCTTGACCAGGGGCATGATGCGCGAGGGATCGCCTGTGCTGATGGACGGTAAGCAAGTGGGGGAACTGACCAGCGCCACCACCATCCCGGCCTGGCGCTTTGCTGGGGACCGCCCGGGCCAGGAGCATTACATCCGGCCCTTGGGGCTGGCTCTGTTGGACAGCGCCACCCAGGTGGGGCGGGAAGTGGAAATCATCTATCGCAAAAAGACCCTGCCGGGCAGGGTGGTGGATGCCTTTGTCCGGCCGCAAGGCCGCTATCTGAAACCGATCGAGTTCGAGGGAGGTGCGGTGTGAGCGAGGCCATGCAGGTGCCAGAGGGATTGTACTACACAAAGGAGCACGAGTGGGTCAGGGTGGAGGGGGATCTGGCCGTGGTGGGGCTCACCCATTTCGCCCAGGACCAATTGGGCGACATAACCTACGTGGATTTGCCGGAAGTGGGGGCCGCGTTGGAGCAGATGGGCGAGATGTGCGTGGTGGAGTCGGTCAAAGCCGCGGCCGACGTCTACTCGCCTTTGGGCGGGGTAGTGGCTGAGGTCAACGCGGCTCTGGATGACGCGCCCGAGTTGATTAATAAGGACTGCTATGGCAAAGGCTGGCTGGTCAAGCTGGGGGAATTCGACCGGGCCGAGTTTGACAACCTGTTAGATTCGGCAGCCTACCGTAAACTGCTTTCCGAGAGAGAGTAAGGTCATGCGCTTTACGCCCCACACCCCAGACGACCGGGCCGCCATGCTCTCTGCCCTGGGTCTGCAAGCGGTCGCAGAGCTTTTCAAGGAGATCCCGGCGAATTTGCGTAGCCAGGCATGGGACCTGCCGCCGGGCATGAGCGAGCCCGAGGTGTGCCACTACCTGGCCAAACTGGCCGGCATGAACGCCCACCAGCTGGTCTGTTTTCTCGGCGGTGGTTTCTACGACCACCACATCCCCGCCGCGGTGGACGCCCTGATCAGCCGGGGAGAGTTCTATACGGCCTACACCCCCTATCAAGCCGAGATGTCCCAGGGCACTCTGCAGAGCATGTTTGAGTATCAGACGGCCATCTGCCGCCTGACCGGCCTGGACGCGGCCAACGCCTCCCTATACGATGGCGGCACGGCCCTTTACGAGGCGTCCATGATGGCGGTGCGCAAGACCAAGCGCAAAAAGCTGATTGTATGCACCAGCGTCAGCCCTATTTACCGGATCATGTTGAAAAGCTATACCGTGAACCTGCATCTGGATTTGGTGGAGGCCGACGTCGCGGACCCGGCGGCGCTGGAAACCCTGCTGGACCAGGAAACCGCCGGCCTGGTTTTGCAGAATCCGGACTTCTTCGGGGTGCTGAAGGATTGCGCTCCCCACTTCGAGGCGATCCACCGGGCCGGCGGGCTGGGCATCATTAGCTGCAACCCACTGGCGCTTGCCGTGGCCCGGACGCCGGCCGAGATGGGCGCCGACATCGCCGTGGGCGAAGGCCAGCCCCTGGGCCTGCCGCTTAGCTTCGGAGGGCCCTACCTGGGCTTCATGGCGGCGACCGAGGCGCTGCTGCGCACCATGCCCGGCCGTATCGTGGGCCGCACCAGCGACGCGAAGGGCCGCGTGGGCTACTGCCTCACTCTGCAGACCCGCGAGCAACACATCCGCCGCGAGAAGGCCACCAGCAACATCTGCTCCAACGAGGCGCTTTGCGCCCTGGCCGCGGTGATCTTCCTGGGGCTCATGGGCAAACAGGGCCTGGTGGAGCTGGCCGAGCTGAACATGACCCAGGCGGCCTATGCCCGCGAGCGCCTGACCGCCATACCGCGTGTGGAGCTGGTGGACGAGGGCCCCTGGTTCAACGAGTTCCGGGTGCGCCTGCCCATCGATGCCCGGGTGGCGGTGAGCCAGATGATCGACAAGGGAATCGCGGCCGGCTTTCCCCTGGGACGCTACTACCCAGATCAGGCCAACAACCTGCTGGTGGCGGTGACCGAGAAGCGCTCCAAGGAGGAGATCGGCTACCTGGCCGAGGGACTGGAGGCGGTGCTATGAAGACCATATTCGAAAAAAGCCGCCCAGGCCGGCGGGGAGCCTCGCTGCCCTGCTCTGCGGTGGCCGACAAATACTGCCAAGCCAGTCAGCTCCCCCCCGGACTACGCAGGGTCCGTCCCGCCGAGTTGCCCGAGGTGGCCGAGATAGACTTGGTCCGCCATTACACCCAGCTCTCCCGCCTGAACTTCGGGGTGGACGTGGGCACCTATCCCTTGGGTTCCTGCACCATGAAATACAATCCCAAGTTCACCGAGTGGGCCAGCCGTCTGCCCGGGTTCGCCGGGCTGCACCCCTTGCTTCCTCAACTCCGGCGCGGGGGGCTTTTGGCACAGGGCGCTTTAAGGGTAATTTACGAGCTGGAGCAGCTTTTGTGCCGGATCACCGGCATGCATGCCTTCACCATGCAACCCCTGGCCGGGGCCCACGGCGAACTCACCGGCATCATGCTCATCGCCGCCTACCACAAGGACAAGGGTAATCAACGATCCCTGGTGCTGGTTCCGGATTCGGCCCACGGCACCAACCCGGCATCGGCGGCCATCGCCGGCTACCAAGTGGTGACCGTGCCCTCCAAGGAGGGGGTGATGGACCCCCAGGCTTTTAAGGATAGGATAAGCGACCAGGTGGCCGGGGTG
>CAZDRW010000472.1:0-3409 GCA_964507555.1 uncultured Desulfarculaceae bacterium | reverse complement strand
GGCTGGCCCCCGGCTCGACCGCCACTTCATAGTGGTCTCCGTTCACTATAAGTTCTATCAGTTGTTTTGCCACCTCTAGCCTCGCTTGTTGGGTGGGTTGGAAATAAATTCCAATAAATACGCGGTTATTATATGGTTGGCCATAAATGTAGCACCCTGGGAAAGATTGGTCAAGCATTGGTTTTTGCGTACATATCGTTCACCATAATGAACGATACCCTTGGGCTGGGTGTGTGAATCCAAACACCAAGAGCAACCGGTGGCTTGCGCGATGATCTGCTTGTCTTCTCTTACTAATTACGAATCCCAAGGCAAGCGTGGGATGCGATCAGGAATCGCGACGGCTCGTTAAGCAGGTTTTTTCCCGGGGGGTACTTCCTGGGGCAACCGGAACTAGTGGAAATATGGGTATTTATCTGAGAGTAGATACGGAGGGGATTCCTAATAGCTGGATAATTACGCGATATCATTTACTGATCATTACTTGATACTACGAGTTTATACCATCTGCCTCCTCTGAAATTACTTCGCGCTAAACTATCTATAGGTAGAGCTAATTCGTGTTTACGTCACCTTATTTAAACATCAATCAACAATCACATATATGGGTGGCCAGATCCGCAAACCAACTTGATCAGTCAGCGAGCGCGCCGGCGTTCAGAAAATAATAGCCATCGAGCTCAGCAAATTTTATTGGCGACTTGGATATTCAAGTCTTTCATCTTTTTCCAAAGCGTCACCCGGCTGATGCCCAACCGGCAGGCGGCTTCCTCCCGGCGGCCGCCAGTTTGCTGCAGGGCCTCTATGATGCGTTTGCGCTCAGTGCTCTCTTCCCTGTGGTCCGCAATCGCAACCGGGCCGTCTGGCGATTGGGGGAGGCCTTCAGCCTCACGGATATTTTCGGGCAGATGGCTGGGCAGGATGGTGCCGCCGGGGCAGAGCACCACCGCGTATTCCAGGGCGTTGATCAACTCGCGCACATTGCCGGGCCATTGATAGGCCAGCATCAGATCCATGGCGCGGCTCTCCACTCCTTGTATATCCTTGCCGCTTCTTTGCAGGATGCGCTTCAAGAAGACCTCCACCAAAAGCGGCACATCCTGACTGTGCTGGCGCAAGGCCGGGGTGTGGATGGGCACCACGGCCACCCGATAGTAAAGGTCCTCGCGGAACCGGCCCTGGGCCACCAGTTCCTTGAGATCGCGATGGGTCGCCGAGATGATGCGCACGTCCACCGGGATGGGCCTGTGATCGCCCACACGCTCGATCACCTTTTCCTGCAACACCCTGAGCAGCTTGACCTGGGTGGCCGGGGGTAGGTCGCCCACCTCGTCCAGAAGAAAGTCGCCTCCCTTGGCCGCCTCGAAGCGGCCCACGCGGTTTGCGTCCGCCCCGGTAAAGGCGCCCTTTACGTGGCCGAACAGCTCGCTTTCCAGGATATTCTCATTTAAAGCGGCGCAGTTCACCTTTATCAAGGGCCCATGGGAACGCCTGCCCAGGCTATGCAGGGCCTCGGCCACCATCTCCTTGCCGGTGCCGCTTTCTCCGGTTATCAGCACCGGGGCGTCGGAATCGGCCACGCTTTCAATGAGGCTGAAAAGATGCAACATGGCCGGGGACCGTCCCACCATGCCCTGGAACACCTGGTCCATGGCCATTTGGCGACGCAGACTGCTCAGTTCCCTTTCCCTGGCGATCACCTCGCCAAGGTCGGTCAAGGTTTCCACGCCGCCCATGGATTCACCCTTTTGGCCCTTGATAACAGCGGCGTTTTTTACCACATATAGAGGTGAACCATCCTTTTTGCGCAGAGTGCAGCGGCTGCGCTTGATGGCCCCTTCCTTGAAAAGACTGCAGCGCGGCTCACCCTTATGGTCGCGGGGATAGTCGCAGGAGTTGCACTCCAAAAGCGAGCAGGGCTGGCCGATCAATTCGGCCGAACTGTATCCGGTGAGCTCTTCAAAGGCTGGATTGACGCTTATGATCAAGCCGCTGGGGTCCACCACCATGAGGCCGTCCTGCATGGTGTTGATCACCGTGCGCCAGTACTGATTGAACTCCTGTTGGTCGGTCTGAGCGGCCATGAAACTTCTCCGGCTCATTTTATTAACGTCAGTTAACAAAAATTTAACATATGTTTTGTTTTTGGCAAACCTGCGTTAAGTCAGCGGCCAAACCATATTTATAAGTATCTGTATTTTATGGTTATGTTGCAAGCAATCTCATTGGCATTGCTCTTGCTCTTACAAGGGCAACCCCTTGGAGGCCTTACCCATGCCCCAGAGCCAAGACAAATTCATCACAGCAGCCAGCATCGACACCCGCGGTCAAAGCACCGCCTGGTCCATTCTGCGCATCGAGCAGGCTGTTGATGAACTTGAGCCGGGGCAGGTGCTGGAGGTGAGCTTAAGTGATCCCCAGTTGGCCATCGACCTGCCGCGCATCCTGCAAAAGCGAGGTGAAATTCTGCTGGCCAGCCGCCAGGGCGACGACGGCCTGCGTCTCTACGTGCGGCGCGGCCTGCATCATACGGACCAACCAACCCCCGAAACCCTTAGGAGGACAACCATGACCGGATTGCTTAGCGAAATTCCCAGTGTAACTTCCACCGTGGACGCGCGCGGCAGTGCCTGCCCCGGCCCTCTGCTGGAAGCCAAAAAAGCCATCGGCAGCGTGATGGTGGGCGAGGTGCTCGAGGTGCTTTCCAACGACCCCGGCACCAAAGACGATATCCCGGCTTGGGCCGGAAAGGTTGGCCACGCCTGCCTGGGCTATGCGGAGGCTGACGGTTATGAGCGAATCTTCGTTCGCCGCCAGAAGTAACGTCATGAACGCGTGCGACCTTAAACAACCCATCCTGATCCTGGCCAGCGAGGATTGCTCCTATCCCGGAGCCAACTCTGTGGGCCAGGCTCATCTCAGCTACCCGGAAAACACCTATATAATCCGCACCCCCACCCCGGCCCTGTTCCCCGAGAAGTTCTTCCTGGACTGCTTTGACAAGGATATCGGCGGCATCATCATCATGTCCTGCGGGGTGGAGTGTCCCTATGAAGGGGCCTATCCGGCCCTGGCCAAGCGGGTGGATCGCATCTACGCCGCCATGAAAAAAAAGGGCTTGGACATCCGGCGGCTGCGCCTCACCGCCATCTGCACGGTGTGCAACCGCGCCTTTCTCAATGAGGTGAAGCAAATGAGCCAAGTGGTGGCCGGACTGGGCGCTCCGGGCAGCGAGGCGCGGGCGGCCTGATCCGCCGGAAAGGTTTTAAGCAAATGCCAAGCGGCGATACCCTTAAATTCGATAGCCTAGTGCTGGGCGGCGGCATAGCCGGGCTAGCCGCGGCCCTGGATCTGGCCGATGCCGGCTACCGGGTGGCGGTGGTGGAGCGCGACGCCAGCATCGGCGGTA
>CAZDRW010000471.1:0-3411 GCA_964507555.1 uncultured Desulfarculaceae bacterium | reverse complement strand
CGCTTGCATGGAGATGGAGGCGGAACTGGCGGCAGGGGGAGGCCGGCAGGTGAACGTCGACCCGGGCCTCTTAAGCGCCGACGCCCTGATCTTGGCCACCCATAAGCACAGCGGCCACCGCATCACCCTGGCGCCGGGCATTCATGCCGAGATCACCTTGTGGTATCATCACGGGGCGTTTCATCCCCTGCCCTGGACCTATCCTGATTTCGCCGGGGACGAGCTTAAAAATCAACTGGCCGTGCTGCGCCGCCGTTACCAATGGCAACTGGCCCAGCCTGCGCCGCCTGGAGGAGAGTCTTGCTGAAATCGATGACTGGCTTCGGCCGGGGACAGGCCCCGGCCCGCGACGGCGCCTGGCTGGTGGAACTGCGTTGTGTGAATTCGCGTTTCCTGGATTCCCATTTCCGCCTGCCTCACGGCTTGGCCGGCTTGGAAGAGCGCATCAAGAAACTCTTGGCCAGCCGCCTCACCCGGGGCAGGATCAACATCGCGGTGAAGGCCACCGGCGCGGTGGAGGTGCCGCCCAAGCTTTTGCTGAATAAACCCTTGGTCCACGAGTACCGCCGGGTTCTGGATGAACTGAAGGCCGAACTGGGCATGACAAGCGAGCCGGGCCTGGGGCCTTTCCTAAGCAACCGCGACCTGATTCTGGTGGAGGAGGCCTCGCCCGATATGGAACAGCTTTGGGCCGAGTTGGCGCCGGCGCTCAACCAGGCCCTGGACGAGGTGGACGTCATGCGCGCCGCCGAGGGCGCCAACTTGGCCCAGGATCTTGCCGAGCGCCTGGAACTCCTGGACCGGCTTTTTTCCGAGGCTGCGGCCCAGGCTCCCCAGGTGGTGGAGAACTACCGCAACAAGCTCAAGGACCGCATCGCCCAACTGCTGGCCGACACCGAACCCGACCCTCAGCGCCTGGCCCTGGAGGTCGCCATTTTGGCCGATAAATGCGATGTGACCGAAGAGGCGGTGCGCGCCCAGAGCCATCTGGTGCAGTTCCGCGAAGCCCTGCAGGCCACCGAGCCGGTGGGCCGCAAGCTGGATTTCCTGCTGCAGGAGCTGAACCGCGAGGCCAACACCATGACCTCCAAGCTGCCCGACGCCAAGGCCAGTCAGCTTTGCGTGGATATCAAGACCGAGTTGGAACGCCTGCGCGAGCAGGTGCAGAATATAGAGTAGGCCAAGGGGGCGAGGAATAAGTAATAGCCGGGCGCGTCTTTGGCCGCAAGGCGAAGGGGGCGCATTTCAGGGATTTCTCTGGGGCGAGGTGATTGAGAAAAAATGCCTGGCAAGCTGTTGAACCTGGGATTCGGCAACTCGGTGGTGGCCCGCCGGGTGCTGGCCATCGTTAACCCTTCCAGCGCGCCCATGAAGCGCCTGCGCGAGGAGGCCCGCGAGGCGGGCCGTTTGCTCGACGCCACCCAGGGCCGCCGCACCCGCTCCATCATCATCACCGATTCGGGCCACGTGGTGCTCTCAGCCATCCAGGCCGAGACCATGTCCCAGCGTTTCGAGCAAACCAGATTCGAGGATCAGCTTGTTTCCACCGAGCCGGACGAGGAGGTCGCCGAATGAGCCAAGGCCAGTTGTTCGTGTTGTCCGGGCCGCCGGGAGCGGGCAAGAGCACGGTGCGCGAGGCGCTTTTGGCCAAACGCCCCTCCATGGTTTATTCGGTGAGCTTCACCTCGCGCCAGCCCAGGCAAGGGGAGCGGGATGGGGTGGATTATCGCTTCGTAAGCCGCGATGATTTTTGGAAGAGCCATCAGCAAGGGGAGTTCGCCGAGTACAACGAGATATTCGGCAATTTCTACGGCACCTCGCGCAAGGTGCTGCAAGAAGCCCTGGCCGAGGGCAAGGAACTGCTTTTGGATATCGACGTTGATGGAGCTGCAAATTTGAAAATGCGGTTTCCCGACGGCGTATTCATTTTTCTGGCCCCGCCTTCGCGGGAAGAACTGGAAAAGCGTTTGCGCGGCCGCGGCACCGAGAGCGAGGACCAGGTCCAGGAACGCCTGGCCAGGGTGGCTTATGAGCTTGGCGCGGCCCGGGGCTATGATTATTTGATCTTCAATGACAAGCTGGATGAGACCGTGGAAGGGCTGCTTTCCATAATCAAGGCAGAGCAGTTCCATACTCGCTTAACGGCTAATGACCTTCTAAAGAGGTTCGAGTTCTAGACAGCCTGCAGCCGCTGCCGGACTATCTCGAATAAAAGCACGCCCGCGGCTACCGCCGCGTTGAGGCTCTCCACCCCGCCCGCCAAAGGCAGGGTGGCTTGCAGGTCGCAGGCCTTCAAGAGCCGGTCGCCAACCCCCTTGTGCTCGCCGCCCAAAACCAAGACCAGGGGCAGGTTTAAATCAAGCTCCCAGGGCGCAGGCGCGCCCCGGGTGGCCGCGGCCAAAGCCCACAGGCCGGCCTCTTTAAGCTCCTCTAGGGCTTGGGTCAGATTGACCACCCTGGCCACGGGTAGAAAGCTTAGGGCTCCGGCCGCTGTCTTGGCCGCCGCCGGAGTGAGCCCGCAGGCCCGGTCCTTAGGCACCACCAGGCCTTGGGCCCCGGCCGCTGCGGCGCTGCGGATCACCGCGCCCAGGTTGTGCGGGTCCTGGATATGATCCGCCAGCACCACCAGGCCGGCGTTGCCGGCTTCTTGAGCGCGGCCGATGATCTCCGCCAACTCCACATAGCCGCCGGCGGCCAGGCGCAGAGCCACGCCTTGATGGCTGGCTCCCTGGCTCAGCTCGTTCATAAAGCGGGCGTCCACCCGGCGCACCTTGACCCCGGCCGTGCGCGCCGCTTCCATGAGCTTGCGCAGCGGCCCCGACTTTTCGCCGCCGCTGATCAAGAGCTCTTGGGCGCGATCCGGGCTTTGCTGCAGCGCCTCCAATACCGCGTGGCGGCCCACAATAAAATCTGCGACGTCTTTGGCCAAATCAGCCTCCCCTTGCTGAAGGCATATTTACCACATCCGTCGGCAGCGATCATAGGACAACCAATGTCTATAGATATGGTAGGCAAAAGAAAAGTGCGCAAGGGGCTTGCCAGGCGGCACAAGGGGAGGCGTATACTGATTTTAGTGTCAGAAAAACGTAATGCAGAGGAATCTCGATTCCACTGGGTTTGGCTGCTACCGGATTTCTCGATGAACTGTTGCAGCGGGCTGTCGCGCCGCTAGATAAAGCTCATGTGACCGAGGCTGACAATTCTCCCGTCCCGGTTTTTGGGCCCGGGCGATCCACGATCAGAACGGCTTTTGATTGGGCGCCCGGAGATGTGGGAAGCCTTGGGCTGCCAGGAACCTCCCATCGCCCCGCTCAGGCCGGGTGTCGCTTCCGGCGGCGCGTTGCCGGATGATGCCGACAGGAGGAGGGGGAGCATAAGCAAGTTTGGGGGGGGTGTTTCGAAAGGCCGTAT
>CAZDRW010000470.1:698-3415 GCA_964507555.1 uncultured Desulfarculaceae bacterium | reverse complement strand
TATAAAAAAACAATAGCATAATAATAGGTCAAAACTATCATTAAAAAACTTTTCTGAATGGCCTTTTTGCTGCGCTATTAGTCGGGCAAGTAGTTCAAGTAGCTGCAAAGGTTTATGTTTTTCTTGAGGAGCCCCAGCTTGCGTCTTATATTTTGCCGGTGAAAAGCCACGGCGTTCTCCGACATCCCCAATATTCCAGATATTTGCGCGCTGGCTTTACCTTCTTTGACCAGGGCAGCCACCGATAGCTCCCTCGGAGTAAGCCCCACCAGGCTGGATGAAAGGTTGTGACCAAAAGGCGAGGTCACCTCCTGCACACCGGATTTAATAACTTCGGCCAAGGCCCGTTGTTCGGGATTAAGCCCGCTGCTTAACAACTGATCCAAAAACGGCAGTATGAGCCTTTTGGCGCTGGCCAGGATTTTTTGTTCTGTTTCCTTTTTTTCGTACTCGCGTTGGTCCAGGAGCACCTTGAGCGCAGTGTTGGCCGCGCCTAACTCCGCGGTGCGCTCGGCCACCTTGGCCTCCATTTCCTCATGGGCTTTTAAGAGGGCCTCCTCCGCCTGTTTACGATCGTTGATATCCTCCACAATTACGATGAAATACTTGGGCCGGCCGGAATCGTCCCGCACCATGGAGGCGCTGACCCGGGCCCACCATAGGCTTCCATCTTTGCGCAGATAGCGCTTCTCAACTACATAGTCCTGGATCTTGCCGGCCAGCAGATCCTTGAACTGATCCACGGTCCACAAATCAGCCGGGTGGGTGCAATCCCACAGGCGCAGATTAAGAAACTCCGCCTCTTCATGGATGCCGAATAGTTCTCGAATGCGGCGGTTGCTAAGCCGCAGCGCGCCCCGCAAATCGCCCTGCACTATTCCCATCGGAGCTTGTTCAAAGGCGGCCCGGAAACGCTCCTCACTTTCAATAAGAGCCTCTTTGACCTTTTGCAGTTCCTGCCATCCAGGTTGCCGCAGCAGATCCTCTTCCAACGCTTCCGCTGCTTTCCCGCCTTTCGCTACCTGTCGATCAATTGGTGCACCGGGGCCATTTTTAACGGACATGATCGTTAACTCCAAAGCTTTTCGGCGCGCTTGATATTCATATTTTTTCACCTGGCCTTAAACGCCGAGCGCCCACCCCGCGAGACCGGCCCACAGAACCGGTTGCATAACCAGCGCTACAATACCTGGCCATTTAGCCGGCTGGTGATTGATGCTTCCCTTGCAAGCTAGCCGGATTAAAACCGATAGATCTGTCCGGAGATCGTCTTGTTGGCAGGAAAGGAACCACCAAAATTTCGGCATCCCGCGGCTTGGCAAGACAATCATGAAAATGGAATAATAATTTAAGGCGCAACAGAAGCGCGATCGCCAGCCACTTCATAGCCTTGGCGGTGAGGCTAAAGGACGGACAAAGCAACCTGGGACTGGGCAAGCGGCACCCCCAAGCTGTGCTTATGTAAATTGGCGGCAGTTAAAACCGCCGCGATTTACTCCCCCAGAAAACCTGCCGCATGATAGCACAGACCTCATCATCATTCAAAGACCGGGGTCGGCCTCGGCCGCGCCAGGCATGTTTATCTGTCACCGCGCTGCATGCGTTCGCGTTGATCGCGCAGCCTTGTGCCCCAGGCCGCCCGGGTCCTAAGGCGCAGCCAGGCTTGATGATGGTATTCCAGCGCTTGGCTGGGGTTGCCCTTTTTAAGCCAAGCCTCAGCCAGCCAATAGAAGGCCTCGCCGTTGTCGGGATTCATGCCGGTGGCGCGCTCCAAAACCGATATGGCCTCCTCGACCTGACCGCCTAACAGTAACCGCCGCCCCTGCTCGGTAATATCCAAAGATGCCTGGGCCCTGGGCGATGCCTGGGCCGGCGGCGCCGGCGGCTCCATGGGCTTGGTTATGGCAGGTCCTGGTTCCGGGGTGACGGGCCTGGGCGCCGGCGCCGGGTAGGAGCCCGGCGGAGGCGTGCCGCCGGGCGAGCGGGGTCCTGGGTAGGGCGAAGTTAGGAGAGAACAACCGCCGAGCAGCGCCGCCATGCAAAACAGGCACAGAAAGCGCTTACCCAGCCGCAGCCACTGTTTAGTTGAACAGTCCGTGTATGGCATCACCAATAGACCTCATTACCTCACTCGCCGGATTGCGGCTTCCATGCAATTGGCAAGGCTCCCTGGGAGGCCTGCTTTCCAGAAACAATTCCTCCACCAGTTGCGGGCAGCCGCTGGTGGGAGCCTGGCCGCTGGCCGCGCATACCCAGGCTTTAATCACTCCTGGCGGTTGCCTGAACCAGGCGCCAGAGGTGCGCCAGGGAATCGCCTTAATCAACTCGGCCCAGATGGGTAAAGCTGCGCTGCCGCCGCTATAGCCCGTGGAGCGGTTGTCATCAAATCCCACCCATACTAATGCCAGTATATCCGGTGTGTAGCCCACAAACCAGGCATCACGATAATCGTTGGTGGTGCCGGTTTTGCCGGCCATGGGAAGATTCACGCCCAAGCGGCCCAAACCTCGGCCTGTGCCGCTGAGCACGGCGCTGCGCAAAAGGGAGTCCATTATGTAGGCCTTGCCCGGTGTGGTGACGCTTTCCTTGCTTACGTGGCGGCGGTGCACGATGCGCCCCTTTTCGTCGGCCACCTTATGCAGACTGAGTGGATAGGGCAGCACGCCGTCGGCGGCAAAGGCGCGCCCCTCGCCCGCGCCGCCACCGAAGAGGCGGTC
>CAZDRW010000470.1:0-688 GCA_964507555.1 uncultured Desulfarculaceae bacterium | reverse complement strand
GGCCCTGGCCAACTCCAAGGGCCTCACCTCCAGCGAGCCCAGGGCCAGCGAAGGATACGGCTGCATCGGGCTCGTGAAGCCAAAGCCGCGCGCCACGGCCGCCACCCGGTCAAGCCCCACCTGCATGGCAAGGTCCACCGTGGGGATATTGAGGCTTAAAGCCAGGGCGGTGCGCACGCTCACCCTGGTTGCGGGATAAGGCTTGTAGTTTTCAGGCCGCCACTTGGTTGCGCCAACTTTGTATTCCCGCGGCTCATTGGAAAGGGTGCTGGCCGGGGTGAATTCGTCCAAAGCCGCCAGATACACAAAAGGCTTGAAGGTGCTGCCCGGCTGGCGGGCGGCCTGGGTGGCCCGGTTGAACTGGCTTAGGCCATAGTCGCGCCCGCCCACCATGGCCAGGATATTGCCGGTCTGGGGCTGCATCACGATTATGGCGCCCTGCAAGCGCTTGGCCGGATCCTTTACCCGCAATTTGGGCCTCGCCCGCTCCAGGCGCTCGAGCCCGTTGAGTAAGGCTTTCTCGGCCGCCTCCTGAACCTCCAAATCCAAAGTGGTGTAAATACCGAAGCCCAAACTGGCCAGGGCCTCCTTGGGATACAGCTCCGTTAGCTGCCGGGAAACGTAATCGACAAAATATGGAGCCTGGCGGTGATATTTCCTATAGGGAACCACGCCCAAGGGCGCGCTC
>CAZDRW010000469.1:0-3419 GCA_964507555.1 uncultured Desulfarculaceae bacterium | reverse complement strand
CTATCGTCAAGGCCGAGGTGGAGCGCGTGATGAGCGCGGGCATCCCGGCCGAGATTATCCACAAGCGCAAACAGCTCACCATTTGGGAGCGCATCGAGTATCTGGTGGACGAGGGCAGCTTCCGCCCCCTGCACACCCTTTACAACCCGCGCCAGAACGAAGAAGGTACCACCGGCGTGATCGACGGCTTGGCCAAGATCAACGGCAAGTGGTGCGTGGTGGCGGGCTTTGACAATAAAGTCATGGCCGGCGCCTGGATTGCGGGCCAAGCCGAGAACCAGCTGCGCATCACCGATCTGGCCAAGCGCCTGCATCTCCCCCTGGTGTGGCTGGTCAACTGCTCCGGCGTGAAGCTGCCTGAGCAGCAGGAAGTCTACGCCGACCGTCGCGGCAACGGCACCACCTTTTACCGCCACGCCGAATTGGAAAAGCTGGGCATCCCCATCATCGCCGGCATCTACGGCACCAACCCGGCCGGCGGCGGCTACCAGGGCATCAGCCCCACCTACCTCATCGCCCACAAGGACGCCAACATGGCGGTGGGCGGCGGCGGCATCGTGGGCGGCATGAGCCCCAAGGGCCATTTTGACCTGGAAGGCGCCGAACAGCTCATCGAGGCCACCCGCCATTTCAAGCAGGTGCCGCCTGGCTCCACCCCCATCCACCACGACGCCACCGGCTTTTTCAAGGAAGTCTACGACACCGAAAAAGAGGTGCTGGACGCGGTGAAGCGGCGGGTGGACCAGATGCCCTCCTATGACCTGGACTTCTTCCGGGTGGACGAGCCCAAGGAGCCCCTGTTCCCTCAGGACGACCTCTACTACCTGGTGTCCTTCAACCAGAAGCTGGCCTACGACTTTGACCAGTGCCTGGCGCGGCTGGTGGACGGCTCCGAGCACATGGAGTTCCGTCCGGGCTACGGCCCGGAGATCTACACCGGCCTGGCCAAGATGGCCGGCCTGCCGGTGGGCATCATCGGCAACCGCCAGGGCTTCCTGCCGGCGGGTTATCCCAAATACGCCAACGGTGAATATCCCGGCATCGGCGGCAAGCTCTACCGCGAGGGCCTCATCAAGATGAACGAGTTCGTGACCCACTGCGGCCGCGATCGCCTACCCATCATCTGGTTCCAGGACACCTCGGGCATCGATGTGGGCGATATCGCAGAATCGGCCGAGCTCCTGGGCCTGGGCCAGAGCCTGATCTACAGCATCGAGCAGACCGACGTGCCCCAGATGCTCTTGGTGGTGCGCAAGGGCACCGCCGCCGCCCATTACGTCATGGGCGGTCCCACGGCCAACAACCACAACGCGTTTACCCTGGGCTGCGCCACCACCGAGATCTACGTGATGCACGGCGAGACCGCGGCCGCCGCCTCCTTCAGCCGCCGCTTGGTCAAGGAGCAGGATGCGGGCAACGACCTGCAGCCGGTCATCGACAAGATGAACGACCTGGCCCAGGACTACTACAACAAGTCGCGGCCTGCGTATTGCGCCATCCGCGGCTTTGTGGACGAGGTGGTGAACTTCAACAAGATCCGGGAATACATGGTGGCCTTTACCGAGAGCGCCTACCAGAACCCCACCAGCCTGTGCCCCCATCACCACATGATGATCCCGCGCCTTATCAAAGGCTAAGGGGGCTAACGGGGCTAGGGGGCTGATAAACGGATCTACGGGCCCCTTCCCATAAAGCAAACAACCGGGCCGCCTCACAAGAGGCGGCCCGGCTTTTTCCACAGAATTATTTCACCACAACCGGCTGTCAAAAAGCCGCCCGCCCCGCCGGCAGGGAGGTGTTGGTACTGTGGATGAACGTGCCAGGATTCCGGCGGAACGGACGTCTTAAGCTGATTTGGCTGGATCGCAATATCGCAAGTTATAGAGGCCCCACGCTGTCCTCTTCGGCCAGGCCCTTGTGGCGGATGATGTGGCCCTCCACCGAAAAAACCACCTCTTCGGCGATATTGGTGGCTTCATCCCCTACCCGCTCCAGATGACGGGAAGCCAGGATCAGCTCCACTCCCCGGCGGATCAGCCTTTGCTCGCGGGTCATCCACTCCACCATGTCCTCTAGGATGTGGAGGTTGAGATCGTCCAATTCATCGTCGCGCTTGATGACGTTTTTGGCCAGCTCCACGTTGTTCTGCACAAAAGCATCCAGGCACAGGCAAGTCATTTCCCGGGCCAGCTCGCCCATGGCCACCAGTCGGCGGGGAGTCTCCACCGGATCCATGTCCGCCAGCAGCAGCGTGCGCTCGGCCAGGTTAACCGCCTGGTCGCCCATGCGCTCCAGGTGGGAGCAAATCTTGATGGCCGCCGAGAGAAAGCGGAGATCGCTGGCCACGGGCTGCTGGGTGGCCATGAGCGTGAAAATCCGCTCTTCGATCTCATTCTGCATCAAATCGATTTTCCGGTCGGTAGCGATTACCTCCTGAGCCTGATCTTTATCGCGCGAAGTGAGGGAATCCACCGCTTCGTGAATTGATTCCTCCACCAAACCGGCCATCATAAGCAGGTCTTCTTTTACTTCACGGATCTGGCGGTGGAAGGAAGATATGGTATTCATCAAGCGCTCTCTGTTCTTTTCTGTCGCCAAAGGTTCTGCATCCGGCCTTGGCGTATTGCAACCGACGGTTAGGTCCGCCACTTAAGCCCCAGAAGAGATGGTTTAACCGAAGCGGCCGGTGATGTATTGCTCGGTTTGCTCTTTTTGGGGCCGGGTGAATATCTCCTCGGTGGGTCCCATCTCAATCAAACGCCCCATGTAAAAGAAAGCGGTCCGGTCCGACACCCTGGCCGCCTGCTGCATGTTATGGGTCACGATGATGACCGTGTAGTTCTTCTTGAGCTCCTTGACAAGCTCCTCGATGCGCGCGGTGGCTATGGGATCCAGAGCGCTGGTGGGCTCGTCCATGAGCAGGATTTCCGGCTGCATGGCGATGGCCCGGGCTATGCAGAGCCGCTGCTGCTGACCGCCGGAAAGCCCCAAGGCGCTCTGATGCAGAATATCCTTCACCTCGTCCCACAAGGCCGCTGACCGAATCGACTCCTCGACAATGCGGTCCAGCTGGCCTCGCTCCATTTTACCGTGCAAGCGGGGTCCATAGGCCACGTTATTATAAATAGACTTGGGAAAAGGATTGGGCTTTTGGAAAACCATGCCCACCCGCCGGCGCACGTCCACCGGATCCACCTGGGGGTCGTAAAGGTCCACCTCGTCCAAAAAAACCTTGCCCTGCACTCTGGTTCCGGGAATTAGATCATTCATGCGGTTCAAGAGACGCAAAAAGGTGGACTTGCCGCAGCCCGAGGGGCCGATCAGAGCGGTCACCCGGTTGGCTTCCACTTCCATGTTTATGCCGGTTAGCGCTTGGAAGTCTCCGTAAAAAAAATCCAGGTCGTTGACCGTGATGACAG
>CAZDRW010000468.1:0-3425 GCA_964507555.1 uncultured Desulfarculaceae bacterium | reverse complement strand
TCGCCGAACTCGGAGTAGGGGCCGTGGTCCACCGACCAGTCGGTCTCCATGCCCAACAGCTTGCCGTCCTTGTCGGCCGCCATGCGCATCTTGACGAAAAACGGCGAGCGCTTGCCGGTGTAGGTCATCTGCTGCTGATAGTCGTAGCGCAGGAAAACCGGCTTGCCGGTGGCCAAGCAGGCCGCGCCTACCAGGGCCTCCATGGTGGGGCTGAACTTGTAGCCAAAGGTTCCGCCCGCCGGATTCTGCACCATCACCAAGTTCTCCAACTCCACTCCCAGCCCCGGCGCGATCATGGCTGCATGCAAATGCAGGCCGATGCTCTTGGAATGTATGTGCAGATTGCCGTCCGGATCCATAAAGGCGAAGCCCACGTCGGGCTCCATGGGCATGTGGGGCTGGCGGCCCACGTAGAACTCGTCCTCCACCACCAAGGCGGCTTTATCGAAGATGGGCTTGGTGTCCTCGCCCTTGGCGATTTTCTGGGTGAAATAAACGTTTGGCGTGCCGGGGTGAATCTCCATGGCGTCTTCGGCCATGGCCGCCGGCGCGCTCATGTAGGCGGGCAGCTTATCCAACTCAACCTTCACCTTTTCAGCCGCCGCCCTGGCTTCAGCTTCGGTATGGGCGCAAACTATGGCGATTGCGTCGCCGTATTGGAACACTTTTTCATCGCAAAGTATGGGCCGGTCCCAGCCGTCTCCCAGGTTGGTGGGGAAGGTGATCAGGCCGGTGATGCGGTTCTTGCCCTTGACGTCCTTATGGGTCACCACCTTGACCACGCCGGGCATGGCTTCCGCCTCGCTGGCGTCTATGGACTTGATATTGGCGTGGGACGCGTCGGCTTGCACCAAAGCCAGGTGCAGGGCGTCGGGCGGCAGCTTGAGACCCAGGTCCGCGCCATAGTCCAAGGTGCCGGTGACCTTGGCCAGGGCCGAGGGCCGGGGATATTTGCCACCCCAGATCTGGCCGTTTTCAGGCAACCGGTAGGCGATGTCCTCCACTTTGGCCTCGCCGCGCACCACTTTGGCCGCGTCCAGCACCGCGTCCACCAGCTGGCGGTAGCCCGTGCAGCGGCAGGCGTTGCGGTGCTTCTGGAACCAATCGCGCACCGCCTCGCGGTCCGGGTTGGGATTCTGGTCCAAGAGAGCCTTGGACGAAACCACGAATCCCGGGCTACAGAAGCCGCATTGCGCGCCGCCATGGGCCATCCAGGCCACCTGCAAGGGATGCGGATGCTTGGGAGTGCCCACTCCCTCGATGGTTTCCACCGAAGCGTTGTCCGCCACCTTGGACATCTTGGTGACGCAGGAGCGCACCAGCTTGTTGTCCAGGATCACGTTGCAGCAGCCGCATTGGCCCTGGCCGCAACCCACCTTGGTGCCGGTGAGGCCCAGCTGTCCCCTGAGCACGTTGGCCAGGGATTCTTCCGCATCGGCCACTACCATCTTTTTGAGGCCGTTGATCTCAAGAGTCTTTTTAATCATGATCCTACTCCTCGTCTTTCTCTCTACCGATGTGCTTATTAAGGGGCTTAAACTTTGCCGAACCCGCAGAGGGGATAGCGGCGTTCTGAGCAGCCAGCGCAGAAACCGCCATGACCTAGGGAAACAAGGTCTTGAAGGCTGCTGGGTTCACCAGCTAGAAGCCGGGGAACGACCAGGTCGAAAATGATCGTGTTTGGGGTCACTTTTTTGTTCATTTCCATAGGCGCCTCGTTGCGGCATATCGACCGACTAGCAGATAGCTGCAGGCGGACGACGATGCCGCCTTAATCGAATAATTGGTTTTGTCTAGCTGCCGTATTGAATATAGACAGTGGAGGGACGCGCGCGGCTGCCTGAAATCAATGGGTAAAATCGAGATTGCTTTTTCCCAAAAAGAGGGCACAAAAATACCCTTGGAAAGCAGACGGCTCAATGCATTTTTGAGGATGCAACACAGGACAGGACCAAATATGCCATTTATGACATAAATAACGCAAGCTATTTTTTTCGACCTATTTATTACGGGCTGAGGCCGGAAGTTATAGCGCAGAACCAGCGGCAGGGGCCAGCGCCTCAATTAGGAAAACCCAGGAGACGCGACCGAGCAAGGCTGCGGGTGTAGCCCCGGGCCATGGCCTAACCGGGCCCGAGACGAATATGTCAATAAAGACATATAAATAGAGCCTTGACATTCCTCCGTGATTTCTGCAAGATTAGCTCGTCCCTCAAGCATTTTTACGGTTCCTATATTTCCCAAACAAAAACAGGCGAACGATTGCGCAGTTCGGGCGGGGCCCTGCTCCACGCCATAACCGGCGTATATCAAAAGAGTTGTTTCGATTTCGCTTACTCTTTAGGAGACAAAAGGTATGGACAAAATATTACGAATTAACATGAGCGCCGACGGCGGGCCCCAGGCCGCCGCGGAAGCTTTGGGAGCTTACGCTGGCATGGGTGGCAGGGGGATGACCTCCTCCATAGTATCCAAAGAGGTGCCGCCCCTATGCCATCCTCTGGGGGCGGCCAACAAGCTGGTCATCGCGCCAGGCCTGTTGGGCGGCAGCGCGGCCGCCATGTCGGGCCGCATATCAGTGGGGTGCAAGAGCCCCCTCACGGGCGGCATAAAAGAGGCCAACGCCGGCGGACAGGCCGCCCAAGTGCTGGCCAGGCTGGGCTATGCAGCCATCGTGCTGGAAGGCGCGCCAACCGACGGCAACATCTACAAGATACTAATCAATAAGGATGGCGTGAAGATCACCGAAGCCAACAATTTGAAAATGCTTGGCAATTACGATCTGATCGACAAGCTGAAGGCTGAGCACGGCGATAAGGTGGCTTGCATCTCCATCGGCCCGGCCGGCGAAATGAAGATGAGCGCGGCCTCGGTGGCTTGCACGGACATGGAGATGCGTCCCACCCGGCACGCGGGCCGCGGCGGCGTGGGCGCGGTGATGGGGGCCAAAGGCGTGAAAGTCATCGTTCTGGATGACGAAGGCATGAAAATGCGGGCGCCCCAGGACCCGGAAAAGTTCAAGGCGGCCAACAAAACCTGGGTGGATGGCCTGCAAAAGCATCCGGTCACCGGACAGGGTTTGCCCGCTTATGGAACCAATATCTTAACCAACATATTGAATGAAGCGGGCGGCTATCCCACCCGCAACTTCAGCGAGGGCCGCTTTGCGGGCCATGAAAAAATAAGCGGCGAGACCCAGGCCGAGACGGAAAAGGCTCGCGGCGGCTCTGCCACCCACGGTTGCCACCGGGGCTGCATCATCCGCTGCTCAGGCATATACCATGATAAAAACGGCAACTACTTGACCAAACAGCCCGAATACGAGACCGTGTGGGCCCACGGCGGCAATTGCGGCATTGATGACCTGGACGCCATCGCCATGCTGGACCGCCTGGACGACGACTTCGGCGTGGACACCATTGAGA
>CAZDRW010000467.1:0-3442 GCA_964507555.1 uncultured Desulfarculaceae bacterium | reverse complement strand
CGCCTCGGTCCACCAGGGACTGCTCAGAGTAGTAGTTGGTTATGTCAACCCCGAACACGCTCAAGTCATCCTTGATGCCTTCTAGAATTTTGGCCCCGGCCCAAGACGCGGCCTCATTAACCGCCTGGTTCTCGGGCAGCCCCAAAAGCCCGGAGCCTTGGGGCGTCGCTAGGTATTCTTGGGCCAGGTCCTTGATGTATTCGCCGCGGTAGTGGTTGTCCGGAAAGGTATCGCTTGAGCCCTTCAGTTCCTTGGCCCTATGCAGCACCGAGCGGCCCAGGGTTGCCATCTGGTTGCCCGCGTCGTTGATGTAGTATTCGGTGGAAACTTGGCAGCCCACGTACTCCATCACGCTGGCCAAGGCGTCGCCCAGGGCAGCGCCCCGGCCGTGGCCCACATGCAGAGGGCCGGTGGGGTTGGCGCTCACGAACTCCACCATCACCCGGCGGCCCCGGCCCCAGTCGGAACGCCCGAAATCGGCTTGCCGGTCCATGATGTCCGGCAGCACCGCCAGCCAGGCGCTAGGCTTCAAAAAAAAGTTGATAAAGCCGGGGCCGGCGATTTCCGCCTTAGCAACCAGGCCGCCGGCCTCGCCCAGGTGTTTCACCAAGGTCTCAGCTATGTCGCGGGGTTTTTTGCGGCAGGGCCGGGCCAGTTGCATGGCCAGGTTGGCGGCCAGGTCGCCGTGCTCGGACGAGCGCGGCGTCTCGATTACGCAGTCGGGAACCGCCTCTTCCATAGTCGGCAGGTCGCCGGCGTCCTGGGCTGATTGAAGCGCCTTGATGAGGGCCGCGCGGAGCTGGTCTTTCATTGATGGCGTTCCTCGTCGCGCTTGCAGGCCGCGTCCCGGGTGAATTCGGCGCACTTGATGGGACCGCCCTGGGCATAGGAAAATTTCTTGTTGCAGTCGGCCCGCCAGGCGCACACCGCGCATATGGTGGGCTCTGCGGCCTTGACCGGGATTTTGTCTTCCGGGTTCATATCTTATCTCTCCTTTGCCCGAGTGAGCAGCCCCAAAACTACCCTGCCCGTGGCGCGGGGTCAAGCCGGGGTGTGCAGGCGGGGATTGGCCGCACCCAGGGCGCAGCTTATCTCGTAAGAAATGGTGCCGGCCAGGCCGCCCAATTCGTCCAGGGTGATTTCCTCCGAGCCCTGACGGCCCAGCAGCACCACCTCGTCGCCCACCTTGACCTTGGGACCCAGCGCTCCCAACTCCAGCACGGTGAGGTTCATGCAGACCCGGCCCCGTACCGGAACCCTTTGTCCGCTTATCAACATGACTCCTTGATTGGATAGCGAACGCAGGTAACCGTTGGCATAACCCACCGGCACCACGCCTAGCCAGGTGTCTGTGGGCGCAACCCAGGTGCAGCCATAAGAGACCGGCGTGCCGGCCGGGACCTGTTTCACCGAGATCAAACGGCTCGTAAAGCTCATGGCCGTGCGCAAAGCGGCCAGACCGGCCGAGCCCTCATCAGGCAGGCCGCCATAAAGGCTTATGCCCAAACGGGCGATGGCCGGCGGAGCGGGCGCGCCATTGGGCGGCACCAGCACTCCACCCGAACCCGCCAGGCTGGAATCGGGTAGCTCATGACCTTGATCGCGGGCGGTTTGCAAAAGCTGGCTAAAGGTCTGGGCTTGTCTTTTAGCATGCTCCGAGCCGGGCAGGCCCGAGGTAGCCAAATGGCTCACCAGGCCGGTTATAGCCAAGCCTTCCAGCTTGGAGGCAGCCTGAAAAAGCCCCAGGGCTTCTTGCGGATGCACCCCCAGGCGGCCCATGCCGGTGTCCACCTTGATCTGGGCGCGGGCAATCCTGCCCGTTGACCGGCCCGCCGCGGCCAGGGCCTCCAGCACTTCCAGGCGATCGGTGACCGGTAATAGCTCGTGCTCCAGGGCCAAGGGAGCTTCAGATGGCCACAGGCCCAAAAGCAGCATGACGGGCCCCGCCAGGCCGGCCTCGCGCAGTTCCAGGGCCTCGGCCAAGGTAGCTACGGCCAAGAACTCCGCGCCTTCGGCTTTGAGCCTCTTCGCCACCGGCACCGCGCCGTGACCGTAGGCGTCGGCTTTCACCACCCCGGCCACCCGGCTGTCGGCGGGCATGAGCGCGCGCAGGCAGGCCAGGTTGTGCGCGATGGCGTCCAGGTCCACCGTCAGTTTGTTGTCTGCAGAAACCAGCTCCGGCATCAAACACCTCCGGGGCCCAGTCTACACCAGGCCCCGGAGGTTTGGTAAGGCCATAGGTTAGGCTTGGATATGCTTATTGCGTTTGCGCCGCCGCTGCCACCACCCGCCCAGGCCCAGGGCCGAGCCCAACAGCACCAAGGTAGCGGGCTCGGGTGCGGCGCTCAAATCTGAAGACTCCAATTTAACTTGGTCAACCGACAGACTGCCGAAAGTGGCGCCAGAAAGGGGGTAATAGCCAAAGTTGATAAATATCTCTCCGACCAAGATATCATTAAAGGTCGATAAGAACAGCGAGTCGTTCCAAAAAATGCTGAGCTCTCCATTGGTTCTTATGATGTCTATGCTGGCGCTTCCGTTGGGGGGTATTGCCCAATCTTGCACGGATTGGTCGGTTGGGTAGCCGCGGGCCGCGCGGGAACCGTGCATTGTGTTCCAATTATCATAATACCCAGCCCAAGCGATTTTGTTTCCTTGACCATCTCCAAGCTGCACTGCTACACGTTGCATAGCTGAGTTGCCACCGGAACCTTCATTCCATGAGATATCAAAATCAAGATGAAAGTTTGATATAGGGTCAAAGCTACGGCTAAGTTGATAAATGGCCCAATTGGCCATGACTCCACTAGGGACCGGAGCGTTTGTTGGTTCTATGTCAGTGACCGTTAAATTGGTACCACTTTCCTGATATGTCCAGGCCTTGGCGTTGTCCCTTGGAGTTGCATTCCAAGCCGGGGCCAACACGCCGTCATCAAAATGATCGTTGACAATCATTGCCGCTTGGGCGGGCAGGGACAGCAACAAAAGGAGCATACAAAAAAGCAGGGCAGGCTTTTTCATTATTATTCCTCCAGAAGGTGTTTGAGTTATACCCAACTGTTTAAAGAGTTGGATTGCTTAGCTCATCTGAACAGTGTCTGGTGTCAAGCATTTGTCTAAGCTAACATACGAAAAAGTATATTGCAATTAGCAGGCCAAACGCATACTTGATCTAAATTTCAAAAAAGTAGCAATTCGGCGGAGCTGGTCCCATTATGTTCTCCGGTGAGGTTTGGGTTGGGCTAACCTCCGGCGCATAACCAAGCCGAATCGCGGACAAGTGGACATAAACGAGAACAGGAAGAATCGCGTGGCGGCGGTTTTATAAACCGGTGGCTTATCTGCGCGGGCTAAAGGGATGGTGCTGGCCATCTGGCATTGGGTGTTGGTCCATTGCCGGACTCCGGCGTTAGGCAAGGGCGTTGCGGCAAAGGGGGCTTTA
>CAZDRW010000466.1:0-3456 GCA_964507555.1 uncultured Desulfarculaceae bacterium | reverse complement strand
GGCCCTTTTGTGAGGCAAAAAGTGATTGCTGCGCGTTAAGTACGCCCAAGTAACTATCAATGCCGTTCATATAGCGCTCTGAGGAGAGACGATAGGTTGCCGCCACGGCGTTTACTAGGGATTGTTGCGCCGAGACCTGCTTGTCTACTGTGCCACGCACGGCAAGGGCGTCAGCCACATCTCTGAACGCCGCCTGAATCGCTTTTTCATATTGAGTCAGGACGATTTTCTGGTCGGCCTCGCTTACCCGCAGCGCGGCCCAGGTACGGGCGTCAAAAATCGGCATGATAATCCGGGGCATAAAGTTCCAGGTATCCGAACCCGAACTGAAGAGGCCGTTGAGCGCATTGCTTGCGGTCCCGATCGAGGTGGTTAAGGAAATGCGGGGGAAAAAGGCCGCCCGCGCCGCGCCGATATAGGCGTAAGCACCTTTGAGCCGATGTTCCGCCGCCATGATGTCCGGCCGGCGTAAAAGCACCTCTGAAGACAGGCCCTCTGAAATTTCCTTAGGCGGAGTCAAGCTGCTCAGGTCAGCCGGCAAAAGCGCCTTTGGCGCCGTGGAACCAACCAAGAGGTTAAGGGCGTTTTGATCCTGCGCAGCCAGTTGCCTGTAGCGGGCGATATCAATGCGGGCTGTTTCCAACGGGATCTCCGCTTGACGCAGATCAAGCTCGGTCGCCAATCCAGCATGATAACGCTCTTTAACTAAATCGTATGCGGCCTGCTGGGCCTCTAGGGTGGATTGGGCCAGTTTCAGGCTTTCCCGATCCGCCGCCAGGGTGAAGTACACCCTGGCAACCTCGGACACCAACGCAATCTGGGCGCTCCGGCGGGCCTGTTCCGTGGCCAGGTATTCTTGAAGCGCTTGATCCTTAAGGCTGCGGATGCGGCCGAAAAAATCAATTTCCCACGAAGCGATGCCCAGTTCTATGCTGTACTGCTCAGTTGTTCTCGGGGTTCCGGACTTGGTCAGGTCGACGGCGGTGCGTTGCTTACCTCCTGCGGCCCCCAAATCGACCGCGGGTAACAGCTCCGCCCGCTTTATGCCATACAGTGCACGCGCCCGGTCCACATTCAAGGCGGCAAGCCTAAGATCCCGGTTGTTTTGCAAGGCCATACCAATGATTTTTTGGAGCTGTTGGTCGGCGAAAAACTCCTCCCATTTAAGCTCCGGTACAGCAGTTAGGCCGGGTACGGCTTGCTCATCATAGGCCGCTCCCTGGGGCCATTGGGCCGGGATCGGCGCTTGAGGTTGTTTGTATTCCGGCGCCAGGGAGCAGCCGCCTAGGAACAAGCCTATTGCAACCAATGGAAGATATAGCTTTCTACTCATGGGATGATCCCCCAGAATTGCCTTGCTCGTGGTGTTCAGCCTGCACCCGCTTTTTATGCTTTCCCAGCAACTTGTAAATCATCACGTAAAACAGCGGCGCGAACAAAGTCACCAGCAGGGTGGAAGTGACCATGCCGCCCAGCACCGCGACGCCGATGGCGGTCTGCGCGCCCGAGCCGGCTCCGCTGGCCAGAGCCAGAGGCAGGATGCCGAACCCGAAGGCCAGCGAGGTCATGACAATGGGGCGCAGTCTCAATTTGGAGGCCTCCAAGGTAGCCTTGATCAAATCCGCCCCCTCGTCTACCCGGGCCCGGGCGAACTGCACGATCAGGATGGCGTTCTTGGTGGTGAGCCCCAGGGTGGTGAGCAGGCCGATCTGGAAATAGACGTCGTTGGGCTTGCCTTCCAGAGAGGAGGCGATAACACCGCCGATCACTCCCAGGGGCAGGGTCAGCAGAATGGAGATGGGAATGGGCCAGCTCTCATACAGCGCCGCCAGGCACAGGAAGATCACGAAAATGGAGAAGGCGTAGAGAATGGGCGCCTGGGAGCCGGCCATGCGTTCCTGGTAGGACAGCCCGGTCCAGTCGTAACCTATGCCCTTGGGGAGCTTGGCCGCGATTTCTTCCATGGCCTTCATGGCGTCACCGGAGCTGAGCCCCGGCGCCGGCTCGCCCCATATGTTAATGGAGGGGAAGCCGTTGTAGCGCTCCAACTGGGGCGAGCCCGAGGACCATCTGGCGGTGGCGAAGGATGAGAAGGGAACCATCTTGCCCGCATTGTTGCGCACATAAAGCTTGTCCAGATCGCTGGGCAGCATGCGGTCGGGAGCGTCGGCTTGGATATACACCCGCTTTACGCGCCCCGCCTGGATGAAGTCGTTGACATAGGCGCTGCCGAAGGCGGCCGAGATGGTGTTGTGGATGGATGAGATGGGCACTCCCTGGGCGCCGGCCTTTGCCCAGTCCACGTCGATGTAGTATTCGGGAACGTCGTTCAGGCCGTTGGGCCGCACCCTGATGAGGCGCGGGTCCTGGGCCGCCTGACCCAGGAGTTGGTTGCGGGCCGCCATCAACTTGTCGTGGCCCAACCCGCCGCGGTCCTGCAGCTCAAAGTCGAAGCCGCCCGCGCGGCCCAGCTCGATCACCGCCGGCGGCGGAAAGGCGAACACCATGGCGCCCTTGATCTGGGAGAAGAATCCCATGGACCTGCCCACAATAGCCCAGACCGTGAGATCGGGCCGCTGGCGCAACTCCCAGTCTCTTAGCTTTACAAAGCCCAGACCCACGTTCTGGCCCTGGCCGCCGAAGCTGTAGCCCGTGACGGTCAACATGGACTCCACGCCTTCCTTTTCATTCTTGGAGAAATACTCCCTGACCCTGTCCAGAACATCCTTGGTCTGTTCCAGGGTGGAGCCGGAAGGCAAAATCGCCTGGACATACATTATGCCCTGATCCTCGTCCGGCAGATATGAGGTGGGCATGCGCTGGAACAGATATCCCATGGCCGCCACGATCAGCACGAACACGATCAAATAGCGCAGCTTCTTGGCCAGGACCTGTCCCACCATTTTCAGGTACAGCTCCCTGGAGCGCAAAAAGCTGCGGTCGAACCACCTGAAGAAGGGACGCAGGAAAAACACCACGTGGTCGGAGGGCGCATGTCCCTTGGGCACCGGCTTCAATAGTGTGGCGCACAGCACCGGGGTCAGGATCAGGGCCACCACCACCGAAAGCAGCATGGCGGAGATGACGGTGACCGAGAACTGGCGGTAGATGACGCCGGTGGAGCCGGGGAAGAACATCATCGGCCCGAACACGGCGGCGAGGACCAGGCCGATGCCCACCAGGGCGCTGCAGATCTCGTCCATCGACCTGGCGGTGGCCTCGCGCGGCGGCAGCCCCTCCTCGCTCATCACCCGCTCGACGTTCTCCACCACCACGATGGCGTCGTCCACCAGCAGGCCGATGGCCAGGACCATGGCGAACATGGTCAGCATGTTGATGGAAAACCCCAAAAGCCACAGAACCGCGAAGGTTCCCAGGATCACCACCGGCACGGCGATGGTGGGGATCAGGGTGGCCCGGAAGGTCCCCATGAAAAGATACATGATCACAAAGACC
>CAZDRW010000465.1:0-3473 GCA_964507555.1 uncultured Desulfarculaceae bacterium | reverse complement strand
CCTCAAAGCGGTGGAGGTCGATGACGCCCTTTTCCAAGGCATCTCGGACAAAGTCGCCATCCCTGTGGACCTCTTTGCCAACCTGGCCAAAACTCCATCCGAAGTTTATCTGCCCAAGCTGAACCAGGAAACCGGGCACATAGAATTCATCCGCATTTTAGCGGCCGGCTCTGCGGTGCCCAAGCGCATGGTTATCAATATCAAAAAGCTGGGACTGAGCGAGGTCTTTGTTCCTTCCCCCCGCCTGGAACAGCTGGTGCAGGTTACCCAGGAAAAAACCAAGATCGTGATAGAGGACCAAAAGGTTCCCGTCATAACCAAGGCCAAACTTTTGCACGATAACGCCAAGCTCTTGGCCGCCATGGCCCTAAAGGAAAAAAAGCTGGACCAGGGCGTGCAGGGAGCCAGCACCTACGTTGATACCGTGGCTCATTTCGTGCGCAAGGTCCCCGAGGCCATGGGGGATCTGGCCCAAATGCTGGCCCTTGACTACAACCTTTACTCCCATTCCATCAACGTCTGCCTGTTTGCCGTCTGCTTCGCCGAACACATCAAGCTGCCCGACAAAGATAGTAAAGTCCTGGGCATGGGGGCCTTGTTCCACGACGTGGGCAAAACCCGCATCGCAGCACAGGTGTTGCATAAGCCCGGGCCCTTGAACGCGGATGAGTGGGAGCTCATGCGCCAACATAGCTCCATAGGCTTCGACATGCTGGTAAAGCATCCCAACTTCCCCAAGCAAAGCCTCATCACGGTCTTGCATCATCACGAAAACATGGATGGCAGCGGATACCCGGCCGGGCTCAAGGAAAGCGACCTGCCCCTGACCAGCCGCATCTCCAAGATACTCGACTGCTATGACGCCATTACCTCCACCCGGTGCTACAAGCACGGCGTAACCGGCTACGAAGCCATCCAGGTCATGTACAACGACATGCTGCCGCAGCTATCCCAGGATCTCCTGACCCAATTCGTCAAATTCCTGGGACAATTGGGACGCAAGGTGGGGCGCAAGGCATCGCCCCAGGACGCCGTCCCCCTGGCCTTGGGCAAAGAGGAGCGCTAAGCCTCCGGCCTTCTGGCCCCTGGTGTAATGAATCGCGCCAAGGATTAGTCCACAACCAGCCACGGCAATAGAAAACGGGACCCGCTTGCCAGGCAAAGGCGGCCCCCGTTACCGGTTTTTTGGGCTATCTAAAACCTAATCCCAAACCCGCTGGTCATCGATGATTTTGCAGCCCAGGGGCAGGGTTCCCGCCGCTATGAAATCGACCTTGCCGCTGACCCGTAGCACATCCTTCATGGCCTGCTCCAGCTGCTTTACCAGGTCCTTATTTCCGGCGCTAGCGTCGCCCAGCTCGCAGACCAAGGTCATCACGTCCTTGTTGGCCTCGCGAGTCACTACCAGTTGATAGGCCTTGATCTGGGGGAATTTCTGGGCCACCTGCTGCACGCCGCCGGGATGCACGAACATGCCCTTGATTTTGGTCATCTGATCGACCCGGCCCATGATGCGGGTGAGCTTGGGCGAGGTGCGCCCGCAAGCGCAGGTCTCGGTGGTAAAGGCCGAAAGATCGCCGGTCCCGAAGCGGATCAAGGGATAGGTCTTATTGAACACCGTGCACACCACTTCACCGGGTTGGCCCTCGGGCAGCGGCTGTCCGGTTATGGGGTCCACCACCTGCACCAGGCAATCCGAGGCGAAATGCATGCCGCCTTTGTGATAGCACTCATAGCTCAGGCAGCCCGCGTCGGCAGTGCCGTAGCTTTGACGGATAACCATGCCCAGGCGCTCCTCCAAGGAGGCGCGCAGGCTCTCGGGCAGCATCTCCGCGGCCACAAAAGCCACCTGCAGGTTCAGGTCCTTTTGCAGGTCATACCCCATCTCCTCGGCCTTGTCGGCGATGGCGGCCAGAAAGCTGGGCGTGCCCACATATGCTTGGGTCTTTAAATCCTTGAGCGCCTCAACCTGGATCTCGGTGTTGCCCACGCCGGTGGGGACCGCAATGCAGCCCAACTGAAACAGGGCGTCGTCCAGCATAAAGGCAAAGGGCACCATGTTGAAATTAAAGGTTATTTGCGCGCGATCGCCCTTGCGGAAGCCGCCGGCATAGAACGCCTGTGACCAGCGGGTGTCCTCGTAGACCGCCTCGCAGGGCTCGTAAATGGGGCCGGGCGAGACATAAACCCTGCGCAGTTTATCCTCAGGCTCTCCGCACCAACCGCCGAAAGGCAAATCCTGGCGCTGCTTTTCCACCAGCGCCGCCTTTTCGGTGATGGGGAATTGGGACAAGTCCGCCACGCCTTTGATATCGCCCGGCTCGGCGCCCGCCTCTTGCATCATATTCCTGAAGGCCGATGCATGCAGATAGGCGTGGGCCACGATCTGGGCCACTTTACGGTCCAAGTCCTGGGCCCGGGCCGCGGGGTCCATGGTCTCTAAATCTGGCAGGTAATAACCGCTGGTGCGGTCCTTGTCAGGCATTCTTTCCTCCGAACCAACCCGGCGGGCAGTCCGGCCGCCTCCCGGCGTCCGGCCCTCGGCCGGCAGTCGACAATCTCTCTCCGGGTACAGCGCGCTAGGTCAGCCAGCGCTTGCGCCGCTTATAGTGCTTTACATCGCGGTAGGAGCGTTTGGTGCCACCCTCGGTGAGCCCCAGGTAAAACTGCTTTACGTCCTCGTTGTTTTTCAGCTTTTCGGTGGTGTCATCCAGAACGATCTTGCCGTTTTCCATGATATAACCGTGGTCGGCTATATTGAGCGCCATGCGGGCGTTCTGCTCCACCAGAAGAATCGTAGTGCCGATCTCTTTGTTAAGCTTGACGATAATCTCGAAAATCTCGCCCACCAATAGAGGTGAAAGCCCTAAACTGGGCTCGTCCAGCATCATGAGCTTGGGGCGGGCCATCATTCCGCGGCCAATGACCAGCATCTGCTGCTCACCGCCGGACAAGTAGCCGGCCAGCCCGTTCTCGCGTTCCTTGAGACGGGGAAAATAATGATAGACTTGGTCAATGCGTTCTTCTAATTCGCCTCTGGAGCACTTCTGGGTGTGGGCCGCAGCCACCAAGTTCTCCCTGGCGGTCAAATCTTCGAAAACCCGGCGGCCTTCCATGACCTGGAAGATGCCCTTTTTAACGATCTTTTCAGGGTCCATGCCGTTGATCTTGACCCCGTCGAATTCGATGGTCCCGTCGGTGACCTCGCCCTCCTCAGTCTTGAGAAGCCCGCTGATCGCCTTGAGCGTAGTGGTCTTCCCGGCGCCGTTGGCACCCAACACGGCCACGATCTGCCCCTGCTCAACGCTTAAGGACATGCCTTTAAGCACCAAAATGACGTCGTCATAGATCACTTCGATGTTGTTCACCGATAGAAGCGGCATAAAAAGTCCCTTGGCTTAGGGTGCAGGTGGAAGCGGCGCCGACTTAGCGCCGCTTCCACCCGGTAATGATTGCTACCAACCGATGTACTT
>CAZDRW010000464.1:1122-3483 GCA_964507555.1 uncultured Desulfarculaceae bacterium | reverse complement strand
TCATCATGCTCATGGGTATCGTGGTCAACAACGCCATCGTGCTCGTGGACTACATCAAGCTTCTGCAGGCCCGGGGACGGCCGCGGCGGGAGGCGGTGGTGCAGGGCGGGCGCGACCGCCTGCGGCCGGTGATGATGACCACCCTCACCACCTTTTTCGGCATGCTGCCCATGGCCATGAGCAACGCCACCGGGGCCGAGATTTGGAACCCCTTGGGCGTGACCATGCTGGGCGGGCTCACGGTGTCGGCCCTGGTCACCCTGGTGCTGATCCCGGTGATCTACGACTTTTTGGAGGCGCGGCGGGAAAGGAGGGCCGGGCAATGAAAATGCTGCTTCTGATCTATGACGCGGTGTTCGAGGACGACGTCATGGAGGCCCTGGAGCAGGGCGGCCGTCCGGGCTATACCCAATGGCGGCGGGTGCTGGGCCGGGGTGAGCGCGCCGAGCCCCGTTTGGATGACGGCGTGTGGCCCGGTTTCAACAACGCGCTCATGATCGCCGTGGAGGATGGCTGGGCCGGGGAGCTCGCGGCCCGGCTGCGGGAGCTGCGCCTAAGCGGCGGCGTGGCGGGTTTAAGCCTCTACGCCCTGCCGGTTGAGCAGCTGATCTAGAGGAGACTGCGTGCTAGAATCAGCTGAGTTGCCACCCAAGCCCTAAGCGGGAGATGAACATGCCTCGACTGATCCTATTGTTGTTGGCGGCGTTATTTATGGTCGCGCCCGCGGCCCGGGCCGCCGATCTGCCGCCGGGCTTTGTGGACGCGGGCCAGGCCATTCCCGGCCTCATGGTGGAGATGCGCTACTTCGGCGTGCACAACTTCGTGGGAGCCCGGGTGGATGGCTACAAAGCGCCGCGCTGCATCCTGAGCCGGCCCGCGGCCGCGGCGCTAGCCAAGGTGCAGGCCGAGCTTAAGCCCCTGGGGCTCGGCATTAAAGTTTACGACTGCTACCGGCCCCGGCGGGCGGTGGCCCATTTCCAGCGCTGGGCCCGCGACATAAAGGATGTCAAGACCAAGGCCGAGTTCTACCCCACCATAGACAAACGCGATCTTTTCAAGCAGGGCTACGTGGCCGATAAGTCCTCCCACAGCCGGGGCAGCACCGTGGATCTGACCATCGTGGCGCTGCCGGCGGCAAAGCAGCCCGAGTTCCGCTTGGGCGGCAAGCTTATTGCCTGCACCGAGCCGGCGGACAAACGCTGGCCGGACAACGGCCTGGACATGGGCACCGGTTTCGACTGCTTTAACCAGCTTTCTCATACCGCCAACCAGGCGTTGCCAGGCCAGGCCCGGGCCAATCGCGCCCTTTTGAAGGCGCTCATGGAAAAACAGGGCTTTGTCAATTTCGACCAGGAATGGTGGCACTATACCTTGGCTGGCGAGCCGTTTGCGGATACCTACTTCGACTTCCCCGTTAAATAGCGCGTGAAAGCCGGCTTGCCTGCATGGGGTAAGCGCTGTTATGCTTCCAGAGCGGATATTCCCCAAGGAGGCTTACATGCCCCGACCTCGCAAGCCGCGCCATTGCGGCTGCCCGGCTTTTGTGCGGGCCTTCAAGCCCACCGGCACGCCCATGCCCCAACTGGCCAAGCTGGAATTGGCCGAGGATGAATTGGAGGCCTTGCGTTTGTGCGACCTTCTGGGGCTCACCCAGGAGGAGGCGGGCCGCAGAATGGGGGTCAGCCGCGGCACCGTGCAGCGCACGGTGAAGTCGGCCCGGGCCAAGGTGGCCCAGGCGCTGACCGAGGGCATGGCCCTGGTGTTGGCTCCCCAGCCCGAGCGCGATGAAGGCGGTGATGACTCCGGCGCCTGAGCAATGCTCCAACACCTTGACCGGCGACCGGGTGGATCTGGCCGTGCCGGTGGCCCGGGTTTACCTGCCCCTGGTGCTGGCGGCGGCCGAGGGGACCGCCGGCCTGGCCGGGCTGGACAAGCAGGCCCGGGGGAGGGTGCGGCTGATTGCTGAGGAGATCTTCCTGCACATCGCCTCCCAGTGCGAGCGCACCGCCCTGCGCGAGCCCTGCCGGATGGAGTTTTCGGTTTTGGCCGACGGACTGGAGCTGTGCTTCACCACCAGCCACCTGGCCTATGATCCCACGGCTGAGCCTGACTACACCTTGGACGCGGTGCTGGAGGGGCGCGAGGACGACGGCATGGGCCTGCATCTGGTCAAGGCCTATGCCAGGCGCATCACCCTCACCCAAAAGGGCAGCGAGCGGCGGTTGTGCCTGTTTGTCACCAATCAGGCCACCCTGTCCGGGGCCAGGCCCTGGTCCCGTCTGGTGCCTTCCTTGCGCGCCGGGCTCAAACTGACCCCCATCCGGCATGAAGGCCGCCTGCAGCACCGCCTGGACGATGAGG
>CAZDRW010000464.1:0-1112 GCA_964507555.1 uncultured Desulfarculaceae bacterium | reverse complement strand
CAAATCGTTCATCGTGCGCGCATTGGCCCACCAGGTCCTCGGCCTGGTGGACGGCCGGCGCTCGTTTGCGGCCATCATGGCCGCGGCTTTGAAGGTGATGCCGGAAAAGGGCACGGGCGCGGTGGAGGCGCTTTTCGAGGTGCTCCTGGGACGCGGTTTGGTGGAGGTGAGGGAACTGCCCCGGCCCAAGGCCGAGGTGGAGGTGCGCACCCAAATCGAAGCCGGCACCGCCCGGGCCCTGGAGTCCTACCAAAAGCAAGCCGAGCCCGACAAGGCCTAGACCAGGCTGTAGGCGAAATCCTTGAACAGCTTGCGGTCGAACTTGCCGCCTTGCATTTCCTCTTTGAGGAGCGCCAGGGTGGGCAGGGGGTCCAGGGCTTCGCGGTAGTGCCGTTCATCCGAGGTCAGCGCCTCGTAGCAATCAACGATGCCCACCAGCTGCCCGGCGAAAGAGGGCTGGGCCTCGCCCTGGGGATAGCCTTTGCCGTCGATGCGCTCATGATGCTGCAGGCAGGCCTCCATGACCTCGTGCGGGAACTGGGCCCCCTGCAGGAAGCTGTGCCCCAAAGCCGGGTGCTCCCGCACTTTGGCGAACTCCTCCGTGGTGAGCTTGCGCTGGGCGGTCAAGAGAGCGTTGTCCACGAAAAGCTTGCCCACGTCGTGCAAAAGCCCGGCCAGACCCAGATCCGCGCTTAGCTCCTTGGCGAACTCGCAATGGGCGCTGTAACCCAGGACCAAGGCCGAGACATTGACCGAGTGCAGCACCGTGGAGTAGTCCTTGGATCCCATCAAGGCGATGCGGCGGAAGGCCTCCTTGCGGCCGGCGTAGCCGCTGACCACCGTTTTCACGGTCTCTTTGAGCGGCACCATGTTGGCGGCGCGGGGCTCGGAAAAGGTTTCCTCCAGGATATCGGAGATCAGGTCCTTGACCCGGCCCACGTCCTGACCCGTGATGGCCTGCTGCAACTCCTTGTTGAGGATGGCCTGCACTTCCGGCACCGCCGCGGCCCGGTCGCTCTTTAAGACGAAAAGGTCCTCGGGCAGCGCCAGCTCGCCGCCCAGGCGGTCGCGCAGGTATATGCCGGGTTCTTTTAGGAGGACAAAGTCGCCGC
>CAZDRW010000463.1:1934-3492 GCA_964507555.1 uncultured Desulfarculaceae bacterium | reverse complement strand
CGGTGGCCAGAAGCGGATCGATGCGCAGCATGCCAAGGGCAAGATGACGGCTCGGGAGCGGGTGGAGGCTTTGTTGGACGAGGGATCGTTCGAGGAGTTCGACCGCTTCGTGGTTCACCGCTGCAACGATTTCGGCATGGCCAAGAGCAAGATACCTGGCGACGGGGTGGTGACGGGTCACGGCACGGTTAATGGGCGTCCCTTGTTTGTGTTCAGCCAGGACTTCACGGTGTTCGGCGGGTCGCTTTCGGGTCCTTTCGGCGAGAAGGTATGCAAGGTGATGGACCTGGCGGTAAAGGCGGGGGCGCCGATTGTGGGGTTGAACGACTCGGGCGGGGCGCGCATCCAGGAGGGCGTGGTGAGCCTGGGCTCCTACGGCGAGATATTTAGGCGCAACGTGCTTTCGTCGGGGGTGGTGCCGCAGATCAGCGCCATCATGGGCCCCTGCGCGGGTGGGGCGGTTTACAGCCCTGCCATCACGGACTTCATCTTCATGGTGGACCAGACCTCCTACATGCACATCACGGGCCCGCAGGTGATCAAGACGGTGACCGGTGAGGACGTGACCTCGGAGACGCTGGGGGGTGCCAAGGTGCACAACACCAAGAGCGGGGTGGCCCAATTCATGTGCAACGATGACAACCAGTGTTTGGAGCAGATAAGGAAGCTTCTTTCTTACCTGCCGCAGAACTGGGAGCAGCATCCGCCGTCTGTGACCAGCGCGGACAGCCCTGAGCGGGCGGACAAGGATCTGGACGATTTCATCCCGGACAGCTCCAAGTCGCCCTACAACATGAAGCAGCTGATCAAGAAGGTGGTGGACAAGGGCAGCTTTTTCGAGCAGGCCAAGCATTTCGCCAAGAACATGATCACGGCCTTTGCGCGTCTGGGGGGCATGTCGGTGGGCATCGTGGCCAACAACCCCATGCATTTGGCGGGTTGTTTGGACATCGATGCTTCGCGCAAGTGCGCCCGTTTCGTGCGTTTCTGCGACGCGTTTAATATTCCGGTGATTACCTTCGTGGACGTGCCGGGCTTTTTGCCGGGCATCCACCAGGAGTACGGCGGGATCATCACCCACGGGTCCAAGGTGATCTACGCCTATTGCGAGGCCACGGTGCCTTTGATCACGGTGATCACGCGCAAGGCCTACGGCGGAGCCTACGACGTGATGGGCTCCAAGCACCACGGGGCTGACGTGAACTTCGCCTTCCCCACGGCGGAGATCGCGGTGATGGGCCCGGAAGGGGCGGTGAACATCATTTTCCGCAAGGAGATAAACGAGGCGGAGGACAAGGCGGCGGCGCACAAGGAGTTGGTGGACAACTACCGGGCGCGTTTCGCCAGCCCCTATTACGCGGCGGAGCTGGGCTACATCGACGAGATCATCCTGCCCAGCCAGACGCGGACCAAGGTGATCCGGGCGCTGAACGCGCTGAAGCACAAGCGCACCTTCCGCCCGGTGCGCCGCCACGGCAACGTGCCTTTGTAGGCGGCGGGCTTATAGGAGTCACGCGGTTTACGCTTAATCTTGCCAGCTAAAGGGAGGAGCCATGAG
>CAZDRW010000463.1:0-1834 GCA_964507555.1 uncultured Desulfarculaceae bacterium | reverse complement strand
TACGCGGGATTCGCCACGGCCCAGGAATCCAACCGGCGCTACCGCTATTTGTTGGAGCAGGGCCAAACCGGTCTTTCGGTGGCCTTTGATTTGCCCACCCAGATCGGCTACGACTCGGACCACGAGCTATCGCACGGCGAGGTGGGCAAGGTGGGGGTTTCCATCAGCTCGTTGGCCGACATGGAGCTCTTGTTTGACCAGATCCCCCTGGACAAGGTGTCCACCTCCATGACCATCAACGCGCCGGCGGGGATACTTTTGGCCATGTACATCGTGGTGGCCGAGAAGCAAGGCGTGAGCGCGGATAAGCTGCGTGGCACCATCCAGAACGACATCTTGAAGGAGTACTCCAGCCGGGGCACCTATATCTACCCGCCCAAGCCGTCCATGCGGATCATCACCGACATCTTCGCCTATTGCGCTTCCGAGGTGCCGCAGTGGAACACCATCAGCATCAGCGGCTACCACATCCGGGAGGCGGGCTCCACCGCGGTGCAGGAGGTGGCCTTTACTCTGGCCAACGGCCTGGCCTACGTGCAGGCGGCGGTGGCGGCGGGGCTCAAGGTGGACGACTTCGGTCCGCGCCTGAGCTTTTTCTTCAACGCCCATTCGGAGTTTTTGGAGGAGGTGGCCAAGTACCGGGCGGCGCGCCGCCTGTGGGCGCGTCTCATGCGGGAGCGCTTCGGAGCCACTAACCCCAAGAGCCTGATGGTGCGCTTCCACACCCAGACGGCTGGCTGCAGCCTGACGGCGCAGCAGCCCAAGAACAACATCGTGCGGGTGGCCTTCCAGGCCATGAGCGCGGTCTTGGGGGGGACCCAGAGCCTGCACACCAACTCCATGGACGAAGCGCTGTGCCTGCCTACCCAGGAGTCGGTGACCATCGCGCTGCGCAGCCAGCAGATCATCGCTTACGAGACCGGGGTGACCGATACCATCGATCCCCTGGCGGGGTCGTACTATATAGAAGCGCTCACCGACCAGATCGAGAAAGGGGCCCTGGAGTACATCCAGAAGATCGACGAGATGGGCGGGGCGCCCGAGGCCATCGAGAAGGGCTATGTGCAGCGGGAGATCCAGGAGGCGGCCTACGCCTACCAGCGGGCGGTTGAGGAGAATGAGCGCATCGTGGTGGGAGTGAACAAATTCGTCACCAAGGCCGAGCCGCTGGGAGAGATATTGAGGGTGAACCCCAAGGTGCGCGAGGAGCGCATCAAGGAACTGGCCCAGCTCAAGGCCGAGCGCAATGGCGGCGCGGTGCAGAAGAACCTGGCCGCTTTAAAAGCGGCGGCCCAAGGCGCGGAGAACCTGATGCCGCGTTTCCTGGAGTGCGTGCGGGTGTACGCCACCCTGGGCGAGATCTGCGACACCTTGCGCGGCGTGTATGGCGAATACCAGGCGCCGAGCACCATATAGAGCGGGGGAGGAGACAAAGCATGCGCAAGATAAGAGTGCTGGCCGCCAAGCCCGGCCTGGACGGTCACGACCGCGGGGTGAAGGTGATCGCCGCGGCGCTTAGGGACGCGGGCATGGAGGTGATCTACACCGGGCTTAGGCAGACCGCGGAGCAGATCGTAAGCGCGGCCATGCAGGAGGACGCCGACGTGATCGCCATGAGCATCCTCTCCGGGGCCCACGACTACCTCTTCCCCCGGGTGATGGAGCTGGTCAAGGAAAAGGGCCTGGAGGATGTGCTGGTCATCGGCGGCGGCATCATCCCCGAGGAGGACATTCCGGCCCTCAAACAGGCCGGCATCGCCGAGGTCTTCGGACCAGGCACCAACACCAAAACCATCGCCGAATACGTCAAAAACAACCTGAAACGCAACTTGAA
>CAZDRW010000462.1:0-3500 GCA_964507555.1 uncultured Desulfarculaceae bacterium | reverse complement strand
GCCGACGCGCCCAAGCAGGAAGACATGGACCCGCGGCCCATGAGCCCCTATGCCGCCAACAAGGTGGCTCTGGAATACTATTACCGCGTGTTCCATAAGGTGTACGGCTTGGAGACGGTGGCGCTGCGCTATTTCAACGTGTTCGGCCCGCGCCAGGACCCTCTTTCGGCCTATGCCGCCGTGATTCCCCGCTTCATGTTCGCGCTCTTGGACGGTAAGCGGCCCACCGTGTTCGGCGACGGCAAGCAAAGCCGGGACTTCACCTATATCGACAACGTGGTGGCCGCCAATTTGGCCGCCTGCACGGCGCCCGGCGCGGCCGGCCAGGCCTTTAACGTGGCCTCGGGTTCCTCCCAGAGCCTCTTGCGTCTTTTGGAGCTCTTGGCAAAGCTCACCGGCAAAAAGGCGGACCCCGAATTCGGTCCGCCCCGCACCGGCGATGTGCGCTTCAGCTTGGCCGACCTCAGCCGGGCCCGGCAGGTGCTGGGCTATGAGGTGGCGGTGGATTTTGAAGAGGGCTTGGCCCGTCTGGTGGATCTGGCCCTGCAAGGGAAGTATTTACCTTAATGAACGCAATTTTGGCCAAACAGACCGGGGGCCTCGCACTAGGGGGAGGCTTATGGTTTAGGCTGGCCAGAATTTTTATTTTAGTGCTCATCGTCATCATGCCCATGGAGGCCATCACCGCCGCCAGGGAGATGGCCATGGTGGGCGCGGCCTTGTTCCTGTTCCTGCACTTGTGGCAGAGCGGCGATCGCGAGTTTCGGCCCACGGTTCTTCTCTGGCCGTGGGTGCTCTACGTGCTGTTCGCGGCTTTAAGCCTCATGAGCGCGGTGGACCCGGCCTATTCCCTAAAGGAGTTTCGAGCCGAGGTGCTGAAGGGCCTTCTGCTTTTCTACACCGGCGTTCATTTCATCCGGTACGAGGAGCATATCAAGCAGGTTTGGGGGGCCATCTTGGTCGGCGCCGGACTGATGGGCTTTTTCGCGCTGTTATTCTTTTTCAGCCAGGGAGGCAGCCTGCTGCACCATTACCAGCGGGCCGGCTCGCTGCATAACGGCTATGGCAGCTTTGGCACCTATTTGGTCACGATTTGGCCCTTCGTCTTGTTGGGGGCCAAGGCCTTTGATTCGCCCCGTTTGCGGCCGCTTTGGCTGGGGCTCATCGGCGTCAACGCCTTTGCCGGCTATATCACCTTCAGCCGGGCCACTTGGTTGGGCATGCTGTTGGAGCTGGGGCTATGCCTGGTTATCATGTCGCGCCGTCGTTTGCGCGCGGCTTTGCTGGGCGGCCTGGTCTGCCTGGCCTTGCTGGCCGGGATTTTTTGCCTGGTGCCCGGCGCGCGCCACGGCGAGCGATGGAACCAGCTTTTAAAAGATCCCGCCAAGGTGGGCGGCACCACCGGCGACCTGCTGGCGGTTTGGGGTCATTCCTTGGGGCAGATAGCCGGGCATCCCTTCACCGGCATAGGATTGGGGCGGCATAGCTTTTCCAAGGCGTTTCCCGAGTTCCGCGCAACCCACCAGCCCTTGTTGTGGCATTCCCATAACATGTTCATCGAGCTGGCTTTGCAAATGGGCGTGCAGGGGCTCCTGGCCGTGCTTTGGGCCTTTGCCGCTCTGGTGGCGGTGCTGTGGCCCCACGCTCCGCCTGCCAAGGACGATACGGCTGGTCTGTTCGGGGCCGCCGCCGCGCTTATGGTGGTGGGGTTCAGCGTACGCAATTTCACGGACGTCTTCTTTGTGGACGATACGGGTTTTTTGCTCTGGCTGTTGGCCGGATTGGCCTTGGGCGCCCGCTGGTGGAGTAAGCACCGGGACGGCGATCCCCTTCACAAGGAACTGAATCCTGCCGGATAAAAACCCGTGGACGCTTTTTGGCATCCGCTGATACACTAAGCCCGCAAACACCTCTGTGTATATAATGGAGCTGCGATAAACGATGAATATTTGTGTTGTTGGAGTGGGATACGTGGGATTGGTGACCGGGACCTGCTTTGCCGAGCTGGGCCTGAACGTCACCTGCGTGGATAACGACGCCGCCAAGATCAAAATGCTCAAAGACGGCAAGGTTCCCATATACGAGCCCGGCCTGGAGGAGATGATCAAAAAGAATTCCGGCGAAGGACGCCTGACTTTCACCAGCGATCTCCGGGAGGGCGTGTCCAACGCCTTGGCCGTGTTCATTGCGGTGGGCACTCCGCAGGGCGACGACGGAGCGGCTGATCTGCAATACGTGTGGGAGGTGGCGCGCTCCATCGGCGAGACCATGGAAGACTACAAGGTGGTGGTGACCAAGAGCACGGTGCCGGTGGGCACCGGCCAAAAGGTGGCGGCGCTCATCCGGGAGCATCAGAAGCGGCCCATTCCTTTCGACGTGACCTCCAACCCCGAATTTTTGCGCGAGGGTTCGGCCATAGAGGATTTCATGCGGCCCAACCGGGTGGTGGTGGGGGCCGACAGCGATCAGGCCAAGGCCATCATGAAGGACCTGTACTCGCCGCTGTACCTCCTGGAGACGCCCTTTGTGATTACCAACGTGGAAACCGCGGAGATGATCAAGTACGCCTCCAACGCCTTTCTGGCCACCAAGATCAGCTTTATCAACGAAATGGCCAATATCTGCGAACTGGTCGGCGCGGACGTGAACGTGGTGGCCAAGGGCATGGGGTTGGACCGGCGCATCGGTTCCAAGTTTCTGCACGCGGGCCCCGGCTACGGCGGCTCATGTTTCCCCAAGGACACCGCCGCCATCGCCCGTCTGGCCAAGGAACAGGGCTACACCTTCCAGATCGTGGAAGCGGTGATGGAAGTCAACCGCTGCCAGCGCCTGGTCATGGTGGACAAGATCAAGGCCGCCCTGGGCGGGGATGTGAAGGGCAAGGTCCTGGCCTGTTTGGGGCTCACCTTCAAACCCAACACCGATGACATGCGGGATTCCCCGTCTTTAGTGATCCTGCCCGAGCTGATGCAGGCCGGAGCCACAGTGCGCGCCTTCGATCCGGCGGGCGTCACCATGGCGCGGCCCATGCTGCCCAAGGAAGTGATCTATTGCGATAATTCCTATCATGCCTGCCAGGGAGCCGACGCCCTGGTGCTCATGACCGAATGGAACCAGTTCCGCAATTTGGACTGGGCGCGGGTGCAAGAGGCTATGCGGGGCAAGGTGGTGGTGGATTTGCGCAATGTTTACCAGCCGGCCCGCATGAACGAGTTGGGTCTTTCCTACTATAGCGTGGGACGGCCATCCTAGAGCCGGACCCGGAAGGGCGCTAGGTTTGCCCAAGGCCGCTGCCAAAAGCCCGCCGCCGCCATTCATGCTGGTGGTAAGCCTCTTGGCCAAGGAGGAAGCGGCGCGCAGCCTTGCGGTGGAAGGCCTGGCCAAACGCTTCGGCCCCTTGTGTTATCTTTCCGGGCCCATACCGTTTCCAGCGGAATATTACCGGGAGGAAATGGGCGGCCCCTTGACCCGGCGGGTGGCGGCGTTTTTAGAATTGGTGC
>CAZDRW010000461.1:0-3513 GCA_964507555.1 uncultured Desulfarculaceae bacterium | reverse complement strand
GATATCAGGGCTCAACGCCGGGGTCAAAGCCAAGCCGGCCCCCAACGCCATGGTGATCAGGGCCAGGGCCGTAAGGCTGGCCCTTAGGCCCGGCGGAGCCCAGCTGCGCCAGCCGCTTTCCCCGCTGGCGGCCAAGACCCGGCCCAAGATAATCGCCAGCGCCGGCAAAGCGGGCAGCAGGTAGTGAATCATCTTGGAACCGCTGGCCGTGAGAAAAATAAAGAACGACGCGAACCACACCGCGCAGAAGAGCCAGCCGCGGTTTTCCTCACTCAGCCACTGTTTGCCCGGCCAGGAGCGGCTCAGCGCCCAGGGCAGGAGGGCGATCCAGGGGAAAATGGCCGCCGGCAAAAGCACCAGGTAGAACCAGGGCGGTTCGTAGCGCTGGTGGCGGGTGGTTAAGAGCCGCCCCAGGTTCTCGTCAATGAAAAAGTAGGTGAAGAAGCCGGGGTTCTGCCAGCTCACCAGGATCACCCAGGGCGCGCACAACAGCGCGAACATGACGAGCGCCCGCCAATCGGCCAACCAGGCCAAGAGGCGCCACTCCCGCGTGGCCAAGACGAAAAATACCGTGGCCATGATGGGCAGGCCGGGCCCCAAGAGCCCCTTGCTTAAGAAACCAATAGCGCAGCCCAGCCAAAAGGCGTAGGGCCCGTGGCGAAAGCCCAGGCGTGTCTGCCAGGCGCCGTAAAGCGCCAGCACCACCCCCAGGCACAGCACCATGTCGGTCATGAGGATGCGCGACAGGCCGAAGAACATTAGCGAGGTTACCAAGACCAGGCCTGACACCAAGCCGCCCATGGCGCCCCCTTGCGAGCGCGCTAACAGGAATACCAAAAGCGCCGCCAAAAACCCGCAGGCCGCCGGCACCAGCCGGGCGCTGGCACCGGAGACGCCGAACAATTTATAGCTCAGCGCAACCAGCCAATAGGTCAAAGGCGGTTTTTCGAAATACTTGACCTGGTTCAGGGTGGGCGTAATCCAATCGCCGCTTAAAACCATCTCGCGGGGAATCTCGGCGTAGCGGGCTTCGTCAGTCTCCCACAGGCTGCGGAAGCCGGGCGCGCTGAAAAACAAGAGCCCGCATACCGCGATCAATATCAAAAGGCAGCCCGACTCGCGCAAGCCCCAGGTCCGCTCCGGCGGGGCGGGCTTGGGAAAGCGCGGGGCGCGGGGCGGTTTAGGCGCCCGCTTGGCACGCGGCTCCCGCTTGGCCCGCTCCGGCCTGGGGGCCTTGGCTTTCTTCACCTTGCGGGCAGACTTGTCGCGCAAGAGCCACTTGTCGCGTTTGGCCTTCTCCGGCTTGGGCTTGGGCAAGGGCTTGAGCCGGTTTTTTCTGCGGAAAAGCTTCATGGCCGCTTCTCCCGATCCTTGGCGGCTCCCGCGGAATCTTCATCATCGGATTCCCTGCCGGTCTGCTCCGGCGGACGGCTGAGCCAAAGGCCTTGGGCCGCCTGGTTCCCGGCCAGGAGGTAGCCTCCGTATTGCTGAATCTCCTGCACTCCGGCCACCTCTTTTAAAGAAGCCAGGCCGGCCCGGGTCAGCACCATGACCGGCCCCGGCTGGGCCAGAGCCTGGGCCAGGGCATCTTTCTCGTTGGACCTGATGCGCGGTATGTCGCGGTCCAGATAATAAAACAGGGACGGCTTCCACAATCCGAAGGTGACAACTTTGGTGTCCTTGTCCGCCCTCTCCCGCACGGCCAGCGCCATGCCCTTGGCCGGCTCCTGAATGACCGAAGCGGCCTGGGGGAAAAGCCCCAGCACCAGGATGCCTGCAAAAAGGGCGCTGCCGATCGTCAATTCCAGGCCCAGCCATTTCTCCTGCCGCCAGCGGTGGACAAGCCAAGCCACAAATAATACCGCGGCGCCGGTTAGCGCGCCCAATAGAGGCCAGAGCACCAGGAGCGGCGGTTGGGCGGGGAGCGCGTATTCGCTGGAGTCGGGCCGGATGGAGGCCAGGATGTTGGGCCAGGCCGCGCCCACGCCCAAGGGCACCGCCGCCAGGGCCAAGACCCAAACCGCGCCGGTGAGCCAAAGCGTGATCCAAAACACCGGACCCGCCACCGGGCCCATGGCTTCCCCCGCCGCCCGCCGCCAGAGGAAATATCCGGCCAGCACGGCCATAAACGGCAGGGCCGGCAGGATATAGTTGATCTGCTTGGTGGCGGCCAGGGTGAAAACGATGAAGACCAGCACCGCGGTGATGGCCGCAAGCAAGCGCAAGCGGGCCATGGGATCGCTGGCGCGCGCCTCCTTGCGGTTGGCGGCTAAAGCCCGGCCCAATTCGGGCAGGGCTGCCGCGGCCAAGGGAAATCCGCCGACCAAGAGCACGGGCAGGTAGTAAAACCAGCCGCCGCCGTGGCCCAGAAGCACCTCGGAAAAGCGACGCAGGTTCTGCGAGACAAAGAACGCGTCCCAAAAAGTCGCCCCCAGGCGGTGGAAGGCCAGGCCGTACCAGGGAAGGTTTATGGCCATAAAAATCAAGAGGCCCCAATGAATCTGAGCGCGGCGCAGCACCCGCCATAGGCTCCGTTGCCAAAGGGCGTAGATAAACGCCGCGGGCAGCACCATTGCCAAAGCCACCGGCCCCTTGGTGAGAAAGGCCAGGCCCAGGGCGGCCCAGGCCGCCAGGTACCAGGGATGGTCCCGGGGAGCCTCCTTTTCGGTGGCCAGGAAGAACAGGCCTAAACTAAGGGTGGTAAACAAGGTGAGCAAGGCATCGGTGAGGCAGGCCCGGCCCACCAGGGCCATGAGCGGGGTAAAACCACAGAGGGCCGCGGCCAATACGGCCGGCGCCAAACTGCCCGCCGCCCGCCAAACCAGCCAGCCGGTAAACAGCATCAGCAATATGGCGCTTATGGCCGAAGGCAGGCGCGCGCCCAGCTCGCCCTGACCGCTCACTGCTTGACCAGCGGCCACCGCCCAGAAAATCAAGATGGGCTTTTCCAGATAGGGCTGGCCGTTCAGGGTGGGAATCACGTAGTCGCCGCTGCGGCTCATGGCCGCCACCGCCGCGGCGTATTCGCCCTCGTCGCGATCGGTGAGCGCCATGTCGCCCAGCCATGCCAAATATAAGGCCAGGCCCGCCGCCAGCACCGAAAGGGCCGCTATTTGCCACAACCGCGCGCTCATGAAGCCAACCCCTTTACGCGCTTACGTGCGGTGTCGGCCAGAATCCAGCCCACGCTCAAGCCCAAGAGCGCGCCGGCCAGCACGTCGCTGGGATAGTGCGAGCCGCCCACCACCCGGCCCACGCCCACCAGCCCGGCCAACGTGTAGAAAAGCCAGGCCTGGCGGGGAAAGCGGCTGGCCAGCACCGCGGCCAGGGCGAAGCTGGTGGCGGTGTGCCCCGAAGGAAAGGAATGCAGGTCGCTGTCAAAGGAGGGGCCGATGTGCTCCCAAGGCGGCAAAGTCATGCGGGGGCGGGCGCGGCCCACCAGGTGCTTGATAACCTGCACCAGGATTCCGCTGCCGATCACCGCCGCCAGGCCGGCCGCGCCGTGGTAGAACT
>CAZDRW010000460.1:0-3515 GCA_964507555.1 uncultured Desulfarculaceae bacterium | reverse complement strand
GAGCGATCTCAAACCGCTTATCAAGTGGCCCAACGACGTGTTCCTGGAAGGCAAAAAACTGGCCGGTGTGTTGACCGAGTTCACCAGCCGGGCCGAGGACCTGGAGTTCGCGGTGGTTGGTGTCGGCCTCAATGTCAATCTGACCGGCGGCCAATTGGGCAAACTACCCGCCCCAGCGGCATCGCTAAAGGCCGCCACCGGCAGGTCCTGGGACCGGGCGGCGCTCTTGGCCGGCATTCTCAGCCAGATGAATGCGCTCTACCAGGAAATGGCGGCCGGGGCTTACGGCATACTAGCCAAGGAATACGAAGCCCGCTCCCTGCTTTACGGCCGCAAGGTCACCGTGCGCGACGGGGAAGAAGTTCGCAGCGGAATCGCCATGGGCGTGGATCAAAGCGGAGCCCTGCTCCTGGAAGAGCCTTCCGGCCGCATCAGCGTGATCCGCCATGGCGACGCCAGCGTGCTGTCCCAGGCTTAATCCCTGGAGCCGCTGACGCCTGCGGTGATGCTAACTCCTCAGGGCTAAGGCCAGGCCGTCCTGCTCGGGCGAGTGCCGCGGCAAATAACAAAGCAGGTTCACCTCCAGCCACTCTGGATCTTGCCTTAGCGCCTGGTTGAACGCCTGGGCGTCGCTGAAGCCGGTGTTATCGGCCACCAAGATTCCTCCGGGCCTGAGCAGGCGCCGCAGATGGATAAGCGCCGGGGCATAATCCGCCTTTCCTATATCCAAAAAGGCGAGATCGAACTCGCCAGCCATTTTTTCCATTTCCTGCATGGCCTCGCCAACCCGCACCTCGATCCGGTTTTCCAAGCCCGCCCGCCTGAAGTTGGCCTTGGCGGCGGCGGCCCTTTCCGTGTCGTGTTCCAGGCTGACGAGCATCCCGCCCGGCGCCAGGCCCTGCGCGATGAATAAACCCGAGTAGCCGGTGGCGGTTCCCAACTCCAGCACCCGCCGCCCGCCGCTCAACCTCGTCAAGATGGCAAGCAGCCGTCCCACCACCGGACCCACAATGGGGATATCCTTCATCTCTGCCTCTGCCTCAAGCTCCCTTAAGAGATCGTCGCGCTCCGGCATCAGCCCGCTAAAATATCTCTCCAAATCGGGCGTCATTTTACTCATGGCTCCTGCCTGCCCCTTTTCTCATTTTGTTGCTCGGCCTGCTCTCACCAGCATAGCATGGCCGGGGTTGCAGGCTGAGGGGACTAGTGATAGATTGTCAACCGATTGGATTAGTTGGTTGACAATCGGCCTCGAGGTGCCCCATGAACCCATACGAAATAGCCGCCGATCAGGTCCTGGCCGGAGCAAGGCCCAGCCTGCAGCAAGCAGCCGCCTGGCTGGAGCCGGGCAGCCTGGCCGAGCTCGGCCAACTCATGGCCTCGGCGGGCCGGGTGCGGCAGGCGGCCCTGGGCGACAAGGTTGAATTCTGCGCCATTGTAAACGCCCGTTCGGGACGTTGCTCGGAAGATTGCGCCTTCTGTTCCCAGAGCGCTCACCACGGCGGCGGCGCCCAGGTATACCCGCTGCTGCCGGTTGACGAGATCGTGGCCCGCGGCAAGCGCGCGGCGGCGGACGGGGTGCGGCGTTTCTCCATAGTCACCAGCGGCCGCGACTGCCCCGGCGGCCGCGAGCTTGACGACATCTGCCGGGCGATTAAGCGCCTGCGCTCCGAGGCCGGGGTCTTGCCCTGCGCCTCCTTGGGCCTTTTGGACCCGCAAAAAGCGCGGCGCCTGGCGGAGGCCGGCCTTAAGCGCTACCACCATAACCTGGAGGCCGGGCCCACTCACTTCGCCCGCATCTGCACCACCCATGCCTTTGCAGACCGGGTGGCCACCAACGCTTTGGCCCGGGAAGCCGGCATGGAAATCTGCGTGGGCGGCATTGTGGGGCTTGGCGAAAGCCCCTTGGAGCGCGCCGAACTGGCCCAGGCCGTGGCAGAGTTGGAGCCGGAGAGTGTTCCTCTGAACTTCCTCAACCCGATCGCTGGTACGCCATTGTCCGGAGTCCCCAAGCTATCACCCCTGCAGGCCTTGGCCGCGGTGGCGGTGTTCCGCCTGTTCGCGCCCCGGGCCCACCTGCGTTGCTGCGGCGGCCGGGCCCAGGTGCTGGGCCGCCTGTCCCCGCTCATGTATTTGGCTGGCGCCAGCGCCACCATGACCGGCGATTATTTAACCACCGAGGGATGCACCCCGCAAGCCGACTCCGCCGATTTGGCGGCCTTGGGCCTGAGCCTAATCACAGCATCTGGAGCTAGCGAATAAGCATGGACCGAACCGAGGAAATCATCAATTTAGACCTTGCCCATCTGTGGCATCCCTTCACCCAAATGCAGATCTGGCCCGACGAGCCTCCCGTGATCATCGAGCGGGGCGAGGGCAACTGGCTGATCGACAGCAAAGGACGGCGCTTTTTCGACGGGGTCAGTTCTCTGTGGGTTACCGTGCACGGTCACAATCATCCCCGCATCAATGACGCCATCCGCCGGCAATTGGATCAATTGGACCACTCCACTCTCTTGGGCCTCAGCCATCCCCAGGCAGTGCTTCTGGCCAGCGAGTTGGCCCGCATCTGCCCGGCCGGACTCAGCCGCGCTTTTTATTCGGAAAGCGGCTCCACCGCCGTGGAGATCGCCCTTAAGATCGCCTATCAGTATTGGCAGCAAAGCGGCCGCCCCCGCAAAAAAACCTTTGTGGCCCTGGAGAACGCCTACCACGGCGACACCATCGGCGCGGTCAGCGTCGGCGGCATCGAGCTTTTTCATCAGGTGTACGGCCCCCTCCTCTTTCCCGTGCACCGCCTGCCCCAGCCCTTTTGCCGGCGCTGCCCTTTAGGCCAGACTAATCCCGAATGCGATCTGGCTTGCGCCCAGGCGCTGGAGCCGCTGTTGGCCGAGCATGCCCAGGAAATCTGCGGGTTGGTGGTGGAGCCAAGGGTGCAAGGCGCGGCCGGCATGATCATTCAACCCGAGGGTTACTTGAAGCGCTTGTGGGAAATCTGTCAGCGGCATGAGGTTCTTTTTATCGCCGACGAGGTTGCCACCGGCTTCGGCCGCACCGGCAAAATGTTCGCCTGCGAGCTTGAGGGCATCGAGCCCGACCTCATGGCCCTGGGCAAGGGCCTTACCGGCGGCGTACTGCCCCTGGCCGCCACCATGGCGGGCGACCGGGTATACAGCGCGTTCCTGGGTGATTTCGCCGAGTATAAAACCTTTTTCCACGGCCACACCTATACCGGCAATCCCCTAGCCTGCGCCGCCGCGCTGGCCAACTTGGCGCTCATGGAAGAAAGCGGCCTCGTAGCCGGCTTGGAAGCCAAGATAGAAGCCCTGCGGCAAGGGCTGGCCCGTATCGCTGAAATGCCCCACGTCATCCAGGTCCGGCAACAGGGCATGATGGTGGGCATCGAGCTTTGCCAGGACAAAGCCGACGACACGCCATATCCGCCCGAGGCGCGCATGGGCCACCAGGCCATCATGGCCGCCCGTAAATACGGGGTCATCGTGCGCCCGCTGGGC
>CAZDRW010000459.1:0-3541 GCA_964507555.1 uncultured Desulfarculaceae bacterium | reverse complement strand
CATTCTTAGTTGGTTTTGTTGGCGGTTGGGGCTACAAATCGTCGAAACCCAAATAGGAGTCTTGTACCGCGACAGCATAAGCCTCTGATATGCGGTCCTCCAGGTAGGACATGAACATTTCTTCGCCGCAGTTATCGTCATCCACGTCAAAGCAATAGCCGGTTTCCTGGAAAAGCCCCTGAGGAATGGCGTTGCCCATTTCTTGGGGATCGCTGATCTCGTCCTGGTAAAAGCACACCGACAGGAAAAGCTCGCCCGCCACCACCACGTCTACCAGAAAGAACACGGGGCGCCGGCGGCCCTGGGGCCGGGGGGCCAGGTCGAAGCGCAGGGAATAGCTAACCCCGGGGCGGCTGACCAGGCTCAATACCGCGCCCTCTTGGGACTGGGCATGCTGCTTTAGGCGCAGCAAAGCCTTCTTGAGGGCGGCCTGCTCCCCGGGCCAATCGTCCAACACTATGGAAAGGGCGGGCGCGCCGGTTTCTTCCTTCATCGCTGACTCCTCCGCATGGCGTCCTGATCTAGCCGATCATGATAAGCTGACCCGCCAAAAATATCCAGATATCGGCGGGATCCAAAGTATAGCGCAGTTAGCTGCGTAGTATTAGATCCGTTATGAAAATCACAGCAAAGCGGGCTTGCCTGCCTCCGGGGTTTGGTGGCAGCATAGGGGGCGGAAAATGAGGCGCGGCAATTCGCCGGCTGCGCCATGGCCAGCGTTCAGCGACAACCAGCAATGGGGGCGTATATGCAAGACAATCAACCGAGCAGGACTGCCCTGCGGGTGGCGATACAGCGGGCGGCGCATCAGCTATTGGACGAGCCCGTCATCTTCGACGACCCCCTGGCCCTGCTCATTATCGGCCGGGAGAATGCCGAGGCCCTGCAAGCCGATACTCCTGGATTCGATACTTCGCGACTATCCCCCTATTTGCGGGCCTTCACGGCTGCGCGCAGCCGTTTCGCCGAGGACGAGCTTTGCCTCGGGGTGGAGCGCGGCGTCGGCCAATACGTCATCTTGGGGGCCGGCCTTGACACCTTTGCCTACCGTAACCCTTATTCCGCGGAATCCTTGCAGGTGTTCGAAGTCGACTACCCGGCAACCCAGGCCTGGAAGCGCGACCGGTTGGCGGAGGCGGGCTTGGCTCCCCCGCAGGAGCTCGTATTTGCTCCGGTGGATTTCGAGACGCAAACCTTGGAGGAGGGCCTCATGAACGCGGGCTATGATCCGCAAGTGAGCACCTTTTTTTCCTGGTTGGGCGTGACTCCTTACCTGACCAGTGATTCGGTGATGGCCACCTTGCAGTTCATCGCTTCCCGGCCGCAGGGAAGCGGAGTGGTATTCGACTATGCGGTGCCGCGCTCCCTGCTGACGGAAACCGGGCGCAAGTCCCTGGATAGGCTTATGCAGCTCTGCAAGTTGGCGGGCGAGCCCTGGCAGGGCTTCTTCGACCCCGGGCAACTGCATAGAGAGCTTAGGGCCCATGGCTTCAGCCAGGTGAGCGACCTGGGGCAGGAGGAGATCAATCAAAGGTATCTGGGGGAACGCAGCGATGGGCTGCGGGTGGGAAGCGTGTGCCGCTTGATGTGCGCGCAAGTGTGAAGGCAGGAGCGGTTCAGCTGTGAGCCCAGGGTATGGAAAAGTAAGTTGGTTACAATTTCGAGGTGCTGGGGCACAACGTGCTGGCTCTGCTGCAGGGCATGCGCGGAGGTTGGGACGCAGGGCAAGCGTAAACAGCCCTTAAAAAAAAGACCGGAGCTCTTGGGCCCCGGTCTTGGTTTTTTGGATGGTGGAGCTGAAGGGACTCGAACCCTCGACTTCCACGTTGCGAACGTGGCGCTCTCCCAACTGAGCTACAGCCCCATTTGAGCATGGCCGGGCGGGTAAAAGCGCCCCAGCCTGAAAGCGGAATATACCGGGGAGAGGTGTCGAAGTCAACCACTGGAAAGGTCCCGCCGCGCGCGGGTTTAGCGCAGGCTAAAAGGGGCGTTGCTTTACCCGCCATGGGCTCGACACGGGGAGCGGCTCGTGCTAGCATCGCAGGCAAGGGGAATTTTAAGGCTCCCCAGCATAATTGGACACCGATAAACGGGGGTTTGGCATGGGCCGCCGGGCCGAAATAGAACGCAAGACCAAGGAGACCGAGATACGCCTCAGCCTGGAGCTGGACGGCAAGCGCCGGATCAAAATCGATACCGGGGTCGGTTTCTTCGACCACATGCTCACCCATGTGGCCTTTCACGGCAATTTCGACCTCACGGTGAAAGCCAAGGGCGACCTGCACGTGGACGCGCACCACACGGTGGAGGACGTGGGCATCGTGCTGGGCCAGGCCATGGCTAAGTGCCTGGGCGACCGCAAGGGCATCGTGCGCTACGGCAGCGCCTACGTGCCCATGGACGAGTCCCTGGCAAGGGCTGTGGTGGACATCTCCAACCGGCCCATCCTGATAGTCACCGGACCGCGCAAGCCCGGCGTGGTGGGGGATTTCGACGGCCAGCTGGCCGAGGAGTTCTGGCGGGCTTTAGCGCTTAACGCGGGGCTAACCCTGCATGTGGGGCTTTTGTACGGCGAGAACGATCATCATTTACTGGAGGCCGCCTTCAAGGCCCTAGGCCGCGCGTTGGACCAGGCCACCGCCCTGGACAGGCGGGCGGCGGGCGTGACTTCCACCAAGGGGGTGTTATGAGTCGGGCGAAACTACATAAGCTGGCCTGGGCGGCGCTTTTGGGCGGCGCCTTGCTACTCACGGCCGCCTGCCAAGGAGCGCCCCGGCGGGAGGCTCCGCCCTCCTGGCGCCCCAAAACCGTGGCGGTGCTGCCTTTTAGAACGGTGGCCCCGGACCGCAAAGGCGCCACCACCGCTTGCTCACCCTTGACCGGAGCGGTGTACGCCTGCGGCGTGGATAAGAATCTAAACTCCGAGGCCGAGGCGGTTCTCTTGGATCGGTTGCTCAGCATCCTTTCCCAGCGGGCTGACTTCGAGGTGGTGCCTCCGTCCGTGGCCGCGCCGGTGTTCCAGCGCCTGCGCCGCGAGGCAATGGGCCAGGATTTGGCCAAGGCCGTGGCCGAAACCGGCCGCAAGCTGGGCGCCGAGGCGGTGTTGATCGGACACCTCTACCGCTTCCGTCAGCGGGAGGGTGGGGCGGCCTCGGCCGAAAACCCCGCTTCGGTGGCCTTCGATCTGGCCATGGTGCGGGTTTCGGATGCTCGGGTGATCTGGAAGAACTCCTTTGACGAGACCCAGCAATCGTTGAGCGAGAACCTGCTCAACATCGAACAGTACCTGAAGACCGGCCTGCGTTGGCTCACGGCCCAGGAACTGGCCCGGTTGGGCATGGACCAGCTCATGCAGCGCTTCCCCTGGCTCAAGCCGGAAAAAAAGAAAGCGAGATAAAGGGCCGTGGAGGTTATCCCCGCCGTAGACCTTAAAGGCGGCCGCTGCGTGCGCCTGCGCCAGGGCCGCATGGACGACGAGACTGTTGTCAGCAACGACCCGGTCGCCATGGCTACCGCATTTAAGCTTGCGGTGCAGGCGGGA
>CAZDRW010000458.1:0-3542 GCA_964507555.1 uncultured Desulfarculaceae bacterium | reverse complement strand
CGCACCCCGGCCGGAGCCACCCTGGCGGCGGCGGTGGATGAGCTTCTAGGCGGCTCAGCCTAAAAGGTTGCCCTGTTCGTCAAAGGGCAGGGGCTTTCCTTTGCGGAAAGCCATGGCTTGGCCAGTTGCTATGCGCTTTCCATCGGCTTCCTGGTAGACTTTAGCATCGTAGAGCGCGGTTTTGCGGGTGGCGTTGGTTTCTTTGGCCTCGGCGATGAGCCGCGCGCCCGCTTGAGCCGGGGCCAGGTAATAGATATTCAGCTGCAAGGCCACGGCAATCTCGCCATGGGCGTTGCAGGCCAATTGAAAGGCTTCGTCCAACAGCGAAAAAACGGCCCCGCCGTGCAACATGCCGAAGATGTTTTGCATCTCGGGCGTAAATTGCATGGCCACCTTGGCGAAGCCAGGGGCGATTTCCAACACCTCCAGGCCCAGGATATCCTTGAAGGGCTCTTTACCGCTGCGGGCCCAAAGCTTGTCCAAAGCCTCATTGCCCTTATCGGCTTTCTGGGTCATGGGGGCTACCTCCGATGGATTATGAAAGGCAGCACAGCATAACATGACCGATATGGAGCAAAAAAGCCCCCACCCCGACGAACTGGAGTTGGCCGTAACCGACCTGGCCGCGGGCGGGAGGGGACTGGGGCGGGCCGATGACGGCCGGGTGGTGTTCGTGTCCGGCGCGCTGAAGGGTGAAAAGGTGCGCGCCCGGGTGGTGGCTGAAAAGCGCCAATACCTGGAGGCGGAGGCTTTGGCGATTCTGGAGGCCTCGCCGGATCGGGTGGAGCCCGCTTGCGCCGTTTATGAAAGCTGTGGCGGCTGCGACTTGATGCATCTGGCCTATGGAGCCCAACTGCAAGCCAAGGCGGCCTGGGCGGCTCAAGCCCTCGGCCGCTTATCCGCGCCCCAGCCCAAGGTGATGGCCTCGCCGCTGGAATGGGGTTATAGGCATCGGGTGCGCTTCCAAGTCAAGGACGGCGCCATCGGCTTTTTTGCCCGGGCCAGCCATGAGCTGGTGGAAGTGAAGCAATGCCCGGTGGCGGCCCAGGGAGTCAACAATTTTCTAAAGGCCGTGTCCCGCGGGAACTTGGCCGATTGGCCCAGCCTTAGTTGGCTGGAGGTGATGGCAGACCATGAGGGGAGGGTGTTGGCCGCGGTTGGGCTAGGGGAGCAGCCGCCGGACCGGAGCATTCAGGCGCTCAAAGAGAGCTTGGGCTTGGCCGGGGCCTCCGCCGCGCGCCTGTATGCCGGAGACCGGGTCGAGGCTTGGACCTATGACCAGATGAGCGGCCTGGTTTACTATGAGGATGATTTGCTAAGCCTGCGGGCCTATCCCGGCTTGTTCAGCCAAGTCAATTGGCCGGCCAATGAGTTTTTAATAACCTTGGTCCTGGAAGCCGCCGGCGAGCCATGGGGCCAGCAAAGGGCCCTGGATCTGTATGCGGGCGCGGGGAATTTTGCCTTACCCTTGGCGGCCCGGGCATGGGGTGTGCTGGCCGTGGAGAGCGATCTTCAGGCGGTTAAGGCGGGCAGGGCCCAGGCCCGGGAATTGGGGCTGGAGGAAAGCGTTATCTTCAGCAAGGGCCAGGCGGTCCACGAACTCGGCAAATTGGTTCAGGCGGGCGAGACCTGCGACCTGGTGGTGCTGGACCCGCCCCGGGCCGGGGCCAAGGGGCTGATGAAAGACCTGGCCGCCATGAAACCCCAGCGGGTGATCTATGTCTCTTGCCACGCCGCGGCCTTGGCCCGGGACGCGGCGCGTTTGGCGGAGGCGGGATACACTATTGCGGAGCTTCAGGTGATAGACATGTTCCCCCAGACCTCGCATTTGGAAACCGTGTTGATCATGGAGCGCCAAAATGCCTAGGCGCCTGAGACGTCTGTGCATGGCCGGGTTTACGGCCTTGGCTTTGGCGCTTATCTGCGCACAGGGAGCGTTAGCCGTGGGACCTTATAGCCATCTGCGTTTCGCCCGTGAGCTTTGGCCGCAGGCCGCTTCTGCCGTGGGCCTGGACTCCCAGCGCAGGGACCTGCTGACGGCGTTTTTCGCGGGAGCCTTGGCCCCGGACGCGCCCTATTATCCAGGGGCCGAGGATCGCTTGGCCACGTTGGTACATGTGGTCAGGCCCTGGGATTTCTGCCGGGCGCTCATTGAACTGGCCCAGACGCCCCAAGACAAGGCTTTCGCCCTGGGCTGGCTGTCCCATGCGCTTTTGGATCAGAGCACCCATAGTCAGTTGGTCAACCGCCTGGCCAAAGGCGTGTACAACCATGACCGGCTGTTGCACAAGCAGATCGAATGGGGTCTGGAGTGCTGGCTATTAGCGCAGCCGGAGAGCGCCTGGCTGTGGAACCCGCCGGTGGATGTGCGGGCGGGTTTGCGTCTTTGGGCAAGCGCCCTGGCCAAGGTTTACGGCGGCAGGGTCCCGGAGTCCATGCTTCTCCAGGCCCAGGAAGCCCAAATGAAGGAAGTGGCGCGGCTGCCCTATGTCTGGTGGTGGAGCGGCCGGCTGGAGCGGGAGGACCATGGCCTGGTCAACGCCTTGGGCTGGGCCATCGGAGAAACCTTGCGGCCGGCCTACGTGGCCTGGCTTACCTGGCGCGACCAGGACTTGAACGTGCGCGCGGTGCTGAGCCCAAGGCCGCCGGAAGCCCAAGACACTCTGGACCTGGCGGCGTTGATGCATGCCGAACAAAGCCGTTTCCTGACGGTGCTGGCCGGGGGGGCATGGCCTGCGGGTGGCCTGGACGCTGATCCGGCTTGTGTTGACGAGGCCTGCCCGGAGGGCCGCAAAGCCTTGCAATGGCTGCGAAGCCCTGGCCCCAAGGCCGGGACTATTGCTAAAATTGATTAGATGGGACCAACGAAAATAGCAAGCCGGGAGACCCCCATGCGGCAAGCAAGCAAAACGATCTTTGGCATTGTGGCGGTTGCGCTAGCGCTGGCCTTGGCCGCGCCGGCCGCGGCGCTCAGCGTGGACCAGGTGGTTGCCTTGAAGAAGGCGGGCGTGTCCGAACAAACCATCCGCAAGATGATCGAGACCGAGATCAAGGTGCGCTCCATGGGCGGAGTGGGTTCCTATACCGTGCGGCAGCAAGGCGGCGACGAGTGGATCGTATATCAAGCCGCCACCCCGCAGGGCGTGGTGGACTACCCCTGGGACAGCGAGCAGTATTACCCCGCCGCCAACCTGGGGCAAGTGGCGGCGGTGCTGAACACCAATTCCCCCCGCGCAACCAGCGCCAAGACCAAGGCCGCGGCCAAGACCAAGACCGCCCGGAAAGTCCCAGCCAAGGGATACACCCTGCACCTATCCTCCTATCAGAAGGAGGCCGGGGCCAAGGAGGAGATAGCCAAGTTGGCTAAAAAAGGGGTGCAGGCCAAGATGGAGTCCGTGGATATCCCGGGCAAGGGGCGCTGGCACCGGGTGTTGGTGGGAAGCTTCGACTCCAAGGACCAAGCCCGGACCCAGGGCCAGCGCCTGGCCAAGTCGGGCAGCATCGATTCCTTCCGGGTAATGCCGCGCTAAAGCCCCTTAGCT
>CAZDRW010000457.1:0-3550 GCA_964507555.1 uncultured Desulfarculaceae bacterium | reverse complement strand
TCTTGTCGATACGCTCTATGCAATCCAGCATCACGGCTTCGTATAAAGCCCGCTTGTCCTTGAAATGAAAATAGAGCCCGCCCTTGGTGAGTCCGGCCAGGGCGGCCACGTCGTCCATGCGGGTCTTTTGGTATCCGCTTTTGTTGAAAAGCTTGTGGGCCGCTTCCAGGATGGCGGCGCGGCGCACGGCCTCGGGCAGCTTTTGGTGTTTGGTTTTTTGCTTGGCCGAAGACATGGTCACCTCCCCAATTCATAAAATACCGACTGGTCGGTATTTTTGCAAGCATAATTGGATTTCCTATTGGGCCGGCAATTTAACATGCCATTTTAATTGACCTATCATGGAGAAGGCCCTGGTTGCTTTTTTGTACGGATTGCATACCTGTTTATTGAAATTTGCGATCATTAGCTGCCATGGCCATGCCGGTCTAACGGTTTACCATGACCCCAATATCCCGGTTTACCCGGATAGACAATCCCCAGTAAAACAAGCTAAGGTATGCCAAGCCTCCGGATCAGGGGGCGGGAGGGCGGACTCATATGAGAACAACGAAATACTGGCTTTTTGCGGCTTCAATAATACTAACTGCGGCACTGCTCTGCCCGACGGCCCATGCGGAGAGCTATCTGGTTTGCGAGGATAAGAATGGGGTGTGCCCCAAATGTGATCTCAAAAGGAAGATTGAATGCTGGGGCGCAATACCGATAGGGCCGCCTACCGAGGCGATTTATCAGTGCGGAAAAATTTCCGTCGGGGCCACCAGCGGCGGCTCTGAGTCTCTCTATTGCTATCCCGATGCTTGTTGGCAAAAACACAAGGATTATTGGCCGCTCTACCAAAACATGTGCAACACGATGTACAGGGATTGCTGCCAGCGCACCAGCAGCGGTAAATGCAGCGTATTTTACAAGCATCCGGTCACCGGAAACAAATACGGCTATCCCCAGGGCTACCGCCCCCCCGGGCAATAGCCTCTAGGGCATACTGGCTGAAAATGATTAAATGTATGAAAAACAACGCCTAACCGGTGGCGCGGGCTGGCGGGGAGGAACAGCAAGTTAGGGTTTAGACATTGGAACGCAGGTTGCCCATTTGGATCATGGGTTTGCTCTGCCCGGTTTCCTTGTCCTTGACCATGACTTCGCGGGCGGAGAAGGGGCCTTCGTTGTGGTCCAGAAGCCGGCTGGCCCGGGGGCCGCGTATTTCCGTGGTGGTGCCGGCCGAGGTGCGCACGTTCAGCCAAACCGCGCCCGCGGGCAAAACCGCCTCCATCTCGACCAGCTTCTCGCTGTTGCGCTGCATCTCGTACTCGAGCTCTTCCAGGCGGAGCTGGCCGGCCACCACGCCCTCCTTGAGGGTCTCGCGCATGGGCTTGAGCATGCCCACCTGGCTCATGAGGACTTCGCGGTTGGCGCTTTGGGCCGGGTCTTTGAGCGCCGCTATCAAACCGCGCAGGTCCTCTTCGGTGGTGGAGAGCTCCTCGTCCTGGGCCTTGACCGCTTCCTGCAGGTCGCCTATTTCCTTCTCGATATCTTTGAGGCGCTTGCGCACCGCATAGACCTGTTGCTCGAACTCGGGGCGCACGCCCAGGCGGATCTTGGTGCCGCCCTTGCCGGTGGATACGATCTCGCTTACGGTCACGCCTTTCACCGCGGCGATCCGGCTGTTTACCACCCGTCCCTCGTGGGCGGTCACCACCACCTTGCCCTCGCACTCAATGTCGCACTGGACGATCTCGTTTTCCACCACCAGATCGCCCTTGCACGTTATCTTAGAGTCGCGGGCGAAACGGGCCACCACCTTGCCGCCCACATTCACCTGGGCCCCCATGAGGCCGCCCTTGGACACCATATTGTCGCGCACCTCCACGGTGCTGCGGGGTTCCAGCTCACCCACTTCCAGCTCGTAGCAGCGCACCTTGAAATCCGAGAGCACCGCGCCTTCTACTTTGACCACGCCGGGGAAATCCACATGGCCGCTTGCGAAATCGACATCGCCTTTTACCTCGAAAACCTCGCGGATTTCAAAATGATCCTCGTCGCGGCGGATCACCATGCCCTGGGCGGCGGCCACCGCCACCCGTCCGTCCTGCTCGAAGGTCACTCCATGGCCCTTCTGGAACTTCAACATGCGCGGTTTGGGTGGATCAATTTGTTCGCCGCGCACCGTAACCCCCGGCTGGCCGGGCACCGCCGGCGTCAACACCGCCAAGGGAGTCCCCACCACCACCACCGGCAAGGGTCCCTTGTCGCGGAAATCGATGTGCCCGCCTTTTATCTCGCGGCCCACCCGGTTGGTCTCAATCTCCACCTTCAGTTGGATGGAGGCGTCCTGGCCCTCCTTGGGGGCCTGCCCTAGGGCCACCACCTGGCCTTCCACGCTTTGGCCCTTGATAAGCCTGTCAACCGCCTCACGCAGAGCCTGGGGCTGGATGCCGTGCTTTATGCCCTCGTCGCGCAAAAGCTTGACGATTTGGCGTTGCAGCGCGGCTTGGTCCATAGGTCCCTGGCACTTGCCGGATAAGCGCGCACTGAGGCCGTCGGCTGCGACCTCGATATCCAGACGGACGGTTTGGCCTTGTTCTGGGGTATTTTGCGGTGAATCAGGACTCATTCGATCATGCCATGCGTGAATTACAATGTATTTGGCTATGCCACCGGCTCACTGTAGCAAAAGTGTAAGCTGTTTGTCGAGCTTTCCCGCGCTCATGACGGGTTGCCCAGCAACCCGCCGCCGCCACTGGCGAAAATCCCCGCCACGCAGCCGGTGATGAGCGTGGCCAGGGTTGCCGCCCACAGGGCCTTTAAACCCAAACGGGAAAGCTCGCCCAGGCGAGCGGGGGCCAAGGCCCCGTAGCCGCCCACAAAGATGGCCACCGCGCCCACATGGGCGAAACCGCACAAGGCATAGGAGGCCAAAAGCGCACTGCGCGCGTAAACCATGCTTCCCTGCCTCATGATCTCGCCCAATTTCACATAAGCCGGGATCTCGGTGACCAGGACCCTTTCCCCCAAGAGCGCCGCCACCTGCCCGGCATCGGCCGGAGGCACCCCCATGGCCACGGCCAGAGGCCAGGCCGCGTAGCTCAAGATGCCGGAAATACTCAACCCTTCAAAACCGGCCAGCCCTCCCAGCCAGCCCACGATGCCGTTGGCCAAGGAAACCAGGCTGAGGAAACTTATGAGCAGCGCCACGATGCCCACCAAAAGCTTGACCCCGTCCATGGAGCCCTGGGTGACCGCCTCCATGTAGCCGCCATAGCGCCCCGCCTCGGGGTCCACCGCCCGGCCGGCGGTGACCGGCTGGCCGGTCTCGGGCTCCATGAGCTTGGCCACCACGATGGCCGCCGGCGCGCTGATGACCGAGGCGCTGACCAGATGGCCCGCGATGTTGGGAAACACCCCGCGCAGGGTGGCCACGTACACCCCCAAGGTGGTGGAGGCCACCGTGGCCATGCAAGCGGTCAAAAGGCAGAAGAACTCGGAGCGGGTGAGTTCCGGCAGAAAAGGCCGCACCATGCCGGCCGATTCCACGCCCACGAAGATATTG
>CAZDRW010000456.1:0-3558 GCA_964507555.1 uncultured Desulfarculaceae bacterium | reverse complement strand
TAGTCTGCTCCAGGCGCTGGCGCTGGCGGTTGATCCTGTCCAGCTCCCCGGCCATTTAGCCGGCGTTCAGGGGATCGCGGGTCAAGAGCAGCTCCTAGGCGGGGGCGGCATGTTCCTTGCGGCCCGCCGCGTTCAGCCGCGGCGCCAGCCCGAAGCTCACGTCCCGGGCGTCCAAAGGCTTGCGCAGACGGGCCGTTTCCACCAAGGCCTTCAAGCCCGGCCGCCGGCCCTCGCCCAGCACCTTGAGCCCCTCCCTGACCAAGACCCGGTTGTGCGCCAAAAGAGGCACCACATCGGCGCAGGTGCCTATGGCCACCAAATCCAGGCTGTCGCGCAGGTTGGGCTCCGGCCTGCCGTTGAACCAGCCCCTTTGGCGCAAAGCGGCGCGCAGGCCCGCGGCCAGATAAAAGGCCACCCCCACTCCGGCCAGGTGGGAGCAAAAACCGCAGTCATCTCTTTGGGGGTTTATCACCGCCGCCGCCGCCACCAAAGGCCCGGGCGGCACCTGGTGGTGATCGGTGATCACCACCTGCAGGCCCAGTTCCTGGGCCGCGGCCACGCCCTCGTGGTCCGAGGTTCCGCAATCAACTGTAACCACCATCTGGGCGCCGGCCTGGGCCAGCCTCTGGGCCACGGTGGGTGAAAACCCGTAGCCGTCGGTCACCCGGTGGGGCAATTCCCAAACCACCTGGGCCCCGGCTTGGCGCAAAAATTCCACCAAAAGCGCGCTAGCGGTGACGCCGTCGGCATCGTAATCGCCGGCCACGCCGATGACCAGCCCCTGCTCCAGGGCCGGGGCCAGCACCTCCAGCGCCTTGTTTAGGCCGCGCAAGCCCAGCGGTGAAGGCAAGTCGCTGAGGGGGGTGTGCAGGAATTCCTGGGCTGCCCTGGGATCGTCAAGCCCCCTGCTTAACAGCACTTGGCCCAGCCAGGAAGGCAACCCCAGGCCGCGGGCCAAGGCATCGGCCTGGGCCGCAGGCGGAGAAAGCCGCCAGGGCCGCTGTTGAGGGGTGGCGCTCATGCCAACACTATATAGAGGGTGTGCTCGCCGGTCAAGCCCCATATGTGGGGCATAAAAATACAAGAATAGCGTGTACTTGCAACTTAGCCAGCCCGGCCGGACCGGCGGCGGATGGTTCACCAGCCTCCGGGCGGACGCAGGGGCTGCATGTCGAAAAAGTTGTTCATGGACCGCCCGAGGTGCTCTTCGCGCACTTCCCGGGTGCGTACATTCTCCGCCACCATCAACGCCCGTAAACTGGCCAGGGCAAGCTCCGGCGCCTGCACCGCGCTGATCCGCCGCCAGCCCAGGCGCAGCGCCGCCTGCCAAACCTCCACCCCGGCCAGCACCCGCTTCTGCGTATCCACCAAAAGCGGAGCAAAGCGCAGGCCCCCATCCATAGCTTGGGCCAAGGCGGCTATCTCCTCTTCATCCGGCCCCACAAAGAGCCGGGTGAACTCGGGATGCATTTGCAAGGCATGCGGGTCCAGCACCAGATATTCGATCAAGGCCAGCGCCTCCGTTTGCGATACGGCCGGGATTCTACAACGCATCGCCTCTGAGATAAACCCCTGGCTTGTGCTCAGCGTCGCTGAGATGCTATTTAAGCTAAAGCAAGCGGGAGAACGCGCCATGGCGAAAACCGGAGACAAGCTCCAGGATCTGGGTCCAGCCATTCAACGGCTGGCCAAGCCGGGAGCCAGCATAGCCCTGGGTTTGGGCTTGGAAGGCTTTGTGCCTTTTGCCGCGGCGCATGAAATCATGCGCCAGGGCATAGGGCCGCTCACCCTGATCGGCCCCATCAGTAACATACTATTTGACCAGCTGGCGGGCGCGGGCTTGGTTGAGCGCATCATCGCCGCCTGGGTGGGCAACGTTTCCACCGGCCTGGGCCACTGCTATCGCCGCGCAGTGGAAAAAGGCCTGCCTCGGCCGTTAACGGTCATCAACCACTCCAACTTCAGCGTGGGCTTGGCTCTGGAGGCCGGGGCCCGGGGGCTTCCCCTGGCGGTGAGCCAATCGCCTCTGGGCAGCGACATCATAAAGGACAACCCTCATTTCCAGCGCCTAACCTGCCCCTTTTCGGGGCGGAACCTGCTTGCCATCCAGGCCCTCAAGCCCGACCTGGCCATCATCCACACCCAGAAAGCCGACCGCCAGGGCAACGCCATGAGCTGGGGCGCGGTGGGCATCAGCCGCCAGGCGGCCTATGCGGCGGAGCATGTGATCATCACCTGCGAAGAAATCGTACCCACCGAGGTGATCCGAGCCGACCCGGAACGGACCCTGGTGCCCGGCTTCCTGGTGGACGCGGTTTGCGAGGTGCCGTGGGGAGCCCATCCCGCCCCGGTGCAGGGTTACTATGGGCTGGACAACGCCATGTTCGTGGAATATTCGCAGCGCACCCGCAGCCAAGAAGATGCGGCCAAGTGGTTCGCGGAGTGGGTGTATGGCGTGACCAACCGGGAGGAGTATGTGGCAAAGCTGGGCAGGAAACGGATCAATGATTTGCTGGTCAAGCACCCGGCCCTGAGCGCGGGCGTGGATTATGGGTGGTGAGAACGGCCGGATGATTTGCGCTAAATGCCAAAAGCCCATTGCCCACGGCGAACAAAGGACGCATGTCGGCGTTCTCTTGTGCGAGGATTGCTATATCAAGCTGGTTCATCCTGCCACCGGCAAGCCGCACTATAAACACGACTCGGCCGGGTTCATGCGCCGGCTCAAGACAACTTATTCTGTAATCAAGCAAGAGATCGACTAGCCCGGCGGCCCTGAACTATCCCTCCGTCACGAGAAGCCCCATGACATCTCTTGAAATAATCATATCCCGCGCCCAACTGGCCGACGCAGCGGAGATACTGGCCCTGCAGAAGCTGGCCTACTTGAGCGAGGCCGAGCTTTACCATGACTACAACCTGCCGCCCCTAACCCAGACCCTGGCTGAATTGGAAGCCGAATTGAGTGAGGTGGTGTGCCTCAAGGCGGTTCAGGATGGACACCTCGTGGCCTCGGTGCGGGCGCGCGAGTTGGATGGCACCTGCCATATCGGCCGCCTGATCGTGCATCCCCAAGCACAGGGCCATGGCCTGGGCCAAAGGCTCATGGCGGCCATCGAGGCTGAGTTTGCCCAGGCCAAGAGATTCGAGCTTTTCACGGGTTCCCGCAGTGAGCGCAATTTACGCATCTATGCAAAGCTGGGTTACCGGCCCGTCAGGACCCGGGACCTTTCGCCCAACTTAAGCCTGGTCTTTTTGCAAAAGCCCGGGCAAGCCTAGCCTCGCGCCAAGGCCGCGGAGGCGCCCGAAACTTGCGCCCGCCCGTGTCAGTCCTTGCACACAATTCGCGCCGTGGTCGCCGCCCGCCGCCAGCCCAAATCAGTTGACTACCCATTCGCCCGCTGTCAGCCTATATACAATGCTGGGGGATTATTCGCGGCAAAAGGAGGCAGACCATGCTGAAGGAATTTAAAGAATTCGCCATGCGGGGCAACGTGGTGGACATGGCCGTGGGCATTATTATCGGCGCCGCTTTCGGCACCATCGTCAAGTCACTGG
>CAZDRW010000455.1:0-3558 GCA_964507555.1 uncultured Desulfarculaceae bacterium | reverse complement strand
TGAAGTCCACCATGCCGCCCAAGCCGGCATAGACCCGGGCGCCCACCACGTCGGCGCAGACCTGGCCGGTCAAGTCCACTTCCACCGCTTCGTGCACGGTGATCATACGGCGATTCTTGCCAATAACCTCGGGGTCGTTGGTATAGCGCACCGGCATCAAGCTCACGCGCGGGTTGTTATGCACGAAATTAAACAGGCGCTCGGTGCCCAGGCAAAAGGAGGCCACCATGCGCCCCGGATGCAGGGTCTTGCCCACCCCGGTGATGGCGCCTGATTCCACCAAGTCTATATAAGCGTCGGTCAAAAGATCGGAATGCACGCCCAGGTTCTTGCGGTCTTTCAAAAACGCCAGCGCGGCCTGGGGCAGCTGGCCCAGGCCCATATGGATGGTGGCGCCGTCTGGTATGAGTTTGGCCACCTGGCGCGCCACCTCCTGGGCGGTTTCATCGGGCGGGGGCACCTTAAAGGCCAATAGCGGCTCGTCATGCTCCACGATGGCGTCAAGCTGCCCCAGGTGCACAAACCCCTCGCCCAGGGTTCGCGGCATGCTGGAATTGACCTGGGCTATCACCACCCGGGCCTGCTCCACCACATCCAGCACCACATCCACCGAGACCCCCAGGCTCACATAGCCGTGCTCGTCCGGCGGGCTCACCTGGATCAAGGCCGCGTCCAAGCTGAGCCCGCCCTCGCTTATGAGCTGGGGCACCTCGGAAAGATACAACGGGGTGAATTCGGCGCGCCCCTCGGCCACCGCCTGGCGCGCCCCGGCCGCCACGAAAAACTTCTTGGGCCGAAAGGCCTCGGCGAACTTGGTCTGAGCATAGGTGTCCTGCGACAGGCTCAACACCTGGATCACCTCCACGTCGCTCAGATCCCCCGCGGCCTCGCCCAAGGCGCGCGCCAAGTGTTGCGGCTCGCCGCAGGCCGAACCCAGAAATATGCGGGTGCCCGAGCGAAGGAGCTTCAGGGCGTCCGCCGCCGGCATGCAATGGGCGCGGTAATACTCCCGCCAGTTCATGGCTATTCCTTGTCTTTTGCTGGCCGAGGTTCGCCAGCCCCCTTGGAGTCGGCCTGGCTGGCATCCTTAAACAGCTTTTCCAAGGTGTCAAAGCAGGGCGTGCCGCGGGCGGCCACATCGTCGGCGATGCGGTCCCACAACTCGGCCGTGGTGTCGAAATCAGCCGGCAGCTTTTTTTGCTTGTCGTCGGTCATGGCGTCTCCTGGCTGGTCTGCCCCTAGTATGACGGTGAAAGCCCTTTAGATAAAGCCGCTTGTCAAAGCTGGTCACCACAAAATACGGCGGGAGCTTTCAAGCCTATATGTAGGACAGTTGAGGCGATTTAACAAGTCCGTTATGTCCGGCGCGGCAGGGGGTGTCCTTGGCCCCCCAAGCAAGGCCTTCAAAAATCCTTGACATGGTTAATGTCATAGTGTCATATGACACTATGAATTTACAAGTAGACCACCATCAGGTTCCCGGGCCCAAAGAGCAGATCAAAAGCCAGCTCAGGCTTTTGATCTCCACCGGTGAGCTTAGCCAGGGCCAAGCCCTGCCTTCGTCCCGCGATCTGGCCCAGCTCTTAAAAGTAAACCGCAACACCGCCTGGGCCGCCTACCGCGAACTGGCCGCTGAGGGTTGGTTGAGTTCTTCCCCCGGCGCCGGCACCCAGGTAAAAGGCCCAGGCATCGATCCCCGCACCGGGGCGCTGCTGGAGCTCTTTGACCGGTTGCTCCTAAAAGCCGAAGGGCTGGGATTCAAGCCCCAAGAGACCGCCGGCCTGCTGCAAGCCTACGCCGCCGCCCGCCATTCCGCCGCAAAAGGCCGCAAAGTGCTGGTGGTGGAATGCAATGCCGAAGCGCTTAAAGATCTCAGCGCGGCCCTGGAAAAGGAGCTGGGCGTGATAACCCAACGCGCCTATATCCAAGAGCTGGAAGCCGACCCCAAGGCGGCCCGCCAGCTGGCCGGCCAGGTGGATTTGGTGGTGTGCGGCTTCAACCATTTGGACGAATATTTGAAAGCCGTGCCCAAAAGCCCGGCACCGGCCCTGCCGGTGCTCTTGGCCCCGGACTTGCGGATCATAAAAGAGCTCAGCGCCTTGCCCGCGGGCAGCAAGGTGGGCATGGTCTGCGCCAATCAGCGCAGCACAGAGGCGCTTTACCGCCACCAAGTTTTTCACAGCGGAGCTTCGGTGCACCGCTTGCTGGCGCCCCTGGATAACCCGGGAGCCATAAAAAAAGTCTGCCAAGACTGCAACCTGATCCTGGCCAGCTACATGGTCTATGAGCAAGTAAAACACCTGGCGGGCAAAAAGGCGAAAGTGGTCAAGGTCGACCTGACGCCCGATCCGGCCGGCCTGGAGGCGGTGCGGGAAAGCCTGGCCCGCCTGAAGGGAGAACTGTCATGAAGTGGGAAGATTTCTTGGATAAGACCTTGGCCAAATATGACGCTTGGCAGGCCGAAGGCAAGCTAACCAGCACCTCTAAAGTCATTCCGGTGGGCGAATCCTTGACCGCCAAGCAATGGGTCATGCCCAGCGAACAAGTGCTGCATTTCCTGCGCAATGCCCGCTCCTTTGCCTTGGCTGATTGCATGTGCAGGACCTTGGCAGGGCATTGCGATAAGCCGTTGGAAACCTGCTTTTACCTAAACGACGCGGCCGACAAGATGGTGGAACTGAAAAAGGCCAGGCAGGTGAGCCTGGAAGAAGCCAAGGAGTGCCTGAAACAGGCCAATCAGAACGGGCTGGTTCCCATGACCATATCCGACCCCATGCAGGACGTGTTCGCGGTCTGCCAGTGCTGCCCTTGCTGCTGTCACGACCTCCAGTTCCTCATGCAAAAAGGCCGCCGGGAACTGGTGCTCACCTCCCATTACGTTGCCATCCAGGATGAGGACGCCTGCCTGCATTGCGGAGATTGCCTGGAGCGTTGCCATTTCGGGGCGCGCGGCATGGTGGAGGAGATCGTGCAATATGATCCCAGCCAATGTTATGGCTGCGGCTTATGCGTCACCACCTGCCCGGCAGGGGCCATAAGCTTGGAGTTGCGCGAACCCTTGGGCCGCGCCGCGGTCGGCCCGGCCAAGATAGGCCCCCCAGCCTAGACGCCGGCCATGAAATCCAGCACCGCTTGGTTGAAGGCCTGCGGTTGCTCCAAGGGCACCATGTGGCCGGCGCCCGGGATGACTATCACCTTGGAGCCGGCGATGCCCCCCGCCAGGAACTCGCTGTACTTGGGCGGGGTGAGCTTGTCGCCGGCGCCCACGATCATGAGGGTGGGCAGTTTGATCTCGCCCAGGCGGGCGCTCACATCGAAATCGTTGCAGGCGCTGAAATCGCCGTGGGCCACCTCGGGCGGGCGTTGCACCATTTCCTCATAGCCCCGCTGAATGAACTTGGGGTCCGCCTTGTCGTCATAGGCAAATTGCACGATCAGCTTGAAGGTGGCCGCAGGGTCCTTTAAAAAGTTTTCCAGGATGGCGGGCAGCACCTTCAGGCGGCTGCCGGTGCCCACCAGGATAAGGCCCCTTATCAAGACGGGATTATCCAGCGCCAG
>CAZDRW010000454.1:3130-3584 GCA_964507555.1 uncultured Desulfarculaceae bacterium | reverse complement strand
AGCATTTCGCCCAGCTTTTTGGAGGAGGAGTCCTGCGGCAAATGCCTGCCCTGCCGCCTTGGCCTCAAACGCATGGGCGAAATGCTGGACGATTTCCGGGCCGGCCGGGGTAGCGAAAAGGATCTGGAAGATGTCTTGAGCCTGGCGCAAGCCATCAAGGACGGTTCCCTGTGCGCTCTGGGCGGCAGTTCCCCCAATCCGGTGCTGACCACACTCAGATACTTCCGCGAAGAGTACCTGGCCCATATCAACGAGCAGCGCTGCCCGGCCGGGGTGTGTAAGGAATTGATTACCTTCTCCATCGATCCCGAGGCCTGCACCGGCTGCATGGTTTGCGCCCGGGCCTGCCCCCAAAACGCCATAAGCGGCAAGAAGAAGAAACCGCATGCCATTGACGAGAGCTTGTGTATCCGTTGCGGTGTGTGTCTGGAGTCCTGCAAGTTCGGGGCTGTAT
>CAZDRW010000454.1:430-3120 GCA_964507555.1 uncultured Desulfarculaceae bacterium | reverse complement strand
CTGATAATATTCCGGGTCAAGCCTAGACAGGAGGCTTTAGGATAATGATCAAGTTTACCATCAATGACCAACCGGTTGAGGCGCAGGCCGGATGGACCGTCCTGGAAACGGCCCTGCATCACGGCATACATATTCCCACCCTCTGCCACCACGAGGCGGTTGAGCCCTCCGGCTCTTGCCGCTTGTGCGTGGTGGAGCTGAAAGAGGGCGACTGGTCAAAGGTTGTAATCTCTTGCATGTATCCCGTGCAGGAGGGTTTGAATGTCTATACCGAGAGCGAGCGGGTCAAAAACGTCCGGCGCTGGATTTTGGAGATGCTCCTGGCCGAATGTCCGGCCAGCACCGAAATCCAGGATTTGGCCCGTGAATACGGGGTTACCTCCACTAGGTTTGCTATTCACAACCCCGAGGAAGACTGCATGCTTTGTGGGCTTTGCGTGCGGGTCTGCCGAGAGGTGGTGGGGGTGTCGGCAATTTCAACCGTGGGACGCGGCGTAAACAAGATAGTCGGCGCGCCCTATAGCGAGCCTTCGAAAGACTGCGTGGCCTGCGGCTCATGTGTAACGGTGTGTCCCACCGGTGCCATGCGCAAGCGTCTAGATGCCGTGCGCGGTGAACCCAAAGTGCGGATGGCCCGTTCGGCGGTTTGAAAGGAAGGTGAAGCATGAGCGAGAAATGCAAGATAGGAGTCTTCCTGTGTGAGTGCGGCAAGCGCATCGCGCCCTTGGTGGACCTAAAGGGATTGCGCAAAAAGCTGGAAGGCGAGGATTCGGTCAGCCACGTAGACATAGAACCCTACACCTGCCTGCGGCCGGGACTGGACAGCCTGAAGGCGGCTATTAAAGACCAAGGCCTTAACCGCGTGGTGGTAGCCGGCTGCGAAGCGCGGATTCTTTTGAAAAAGCTGGAAAATGAATTGGTCGATGTCGGCATAGAGGCCGGCCAGATCGACATGGTTAATCTCCGCGATCATGTGGCCCAGGTGCACGACCTGGAGCCGGAGGAGATGGCGGCCAAGGGATTCAAATTGATAAAGGCCGCGGTGGCTGGTCTGGATGCCCTTGAATCCACTCCCAAAGAGTTGGTTTCCTGGAACGGCCCGGTCATGATTTTGGGCGGTGGCATTGCCACTTATGCGGCCGCCCAGGAGCTGGTGCGCCGTGGGATAGAATGCGTCATCGCCGTGGCCACGGATGACTGGGAAGACGAAATCAGGATGCTCCACGAGCACTATCCTGGCGAGCGGCACTATTACGACCGCTTGGAGGCCATCCTGCGCGAGGTGGACGCAAGCCCTTTGGTGAGGCGCATCACGGTGGGCAATCTCACCAAGCTCATCGGCCGTACCGGCGATTTCCAAGCGACCTTCACCGACTTGGATGACGAGTTGCCGCGCGTGCATCAGGTCGGTGCCATCATCGCTTGCCTGGACGGCCAGATGCTGAATCAAGGCACTAATTTCGGGCACGACGGCACTAACGTGATCTGCCACACCGAAGCCGAGGAGATGCTCTGGACCCAGGGCGTTCCCGAAGGCAAGGTGGTTTTTTGGGTGAACGACTACGAGGCGGGTCATAGCGATTTCGCCTATCTTGCCGCCCGCTCGGCCTGGGCCATGAGCCGCTACATGCGCGAGCATTCGCCCAACACCCAAGTCACCATTATGTATAACCATCAAATGTCCATACCCCTGTCCGCCGGCGAACGCAGGCTTTCACGCGATATTGGTATCCAATGGGTGCCTTATGACGGGTCCTTGCGCCCCACCGTGCAACACGGCTATTTGACCTACTGCGATCCCAACAGCCACACCGAGGAGGAAATGCCTTGGGACAAGCTGGTGCTCAGTCCCCGGCGCTCGGTAGGCAAGGAGGTTACCGATACCGCCAAGGTGCTGGGGCTGGAGGTAAGGGAAGGCCAATTCCTCGAGCATGAGCATGCCAAGGTGCGTCCGGAAATGCGGGGCCGGGAGGAGGCTATCCTGGCCGGCAGCGCGCGTTACCCCTGCGATCTGCACGAAGCTTTGCGCCAGGGGCGCCGGGCTGCCATCAAAACCGCGGAGTTGGTGGAAAAGGCCAATCGGGGAGAGCTTTACGCCCCGCGCATGGTGTGCGTGGTGGACGCCAGCAAGTGCATCGGTTGCGGGCTGTGCAAGGAAATCTGCGACTGCGGAGGCATCGAGCCGGTGGATGGCATGGGCGGAGGCGTGCCCCGCCACGTGGACCCGCTGGTATGCACCGGCGGCGGCACCTGCGCCGCGGCTTGCCCGTACCACGCGTTGACCTTGCAGAACAACACCCTGGCCCAGCGGGAGGCCAGAGTGGCCGGGTTGGTGGGGGCGCTGGCCCCCGGGGACGTCCTATCCTTTGGCTGCGGCTGGGGCGGGTTGGCCGCGGCGGACAACGCTGGCGTCAAGGGGCTCAAGTATGACCCCCGCATGCACATGCTCGGCGTGAGTTGCATCGGTCAGTTGGACCCATCGGTGATGGCCCGCGCTTTTGTCGAGGGCGCGCCCGGCCTGCTCTTGATTGGTTGCCCGCCCGAGGGCTGCCACCACTCTTACGGCGTGGACCACACCTGGTCCCGCGTGACCATGATTAAGAAGCTCCTGCAATTCGGCGGGTTCGATCGCCGCAGAATCGCCTTGGCCCATTCCGACCTCAATGAGCCCGAGGAATTCATCCGCACGG
>CAZDRW010000454.1:0-420 GCA_964507555.1 uncultured Desulfarculaceae bacterium | reverse complement strand
ATCGCCGATTTGGGACCCATTGAGCAAACTCCTGATAACCAGGAAAAGCTAAAAGCCCTCTACGCCACGGTCAACAATCCCAGGGTGCGCTGGGTCATAGGCGCCACCCTGCGCCGGCCCTGGGAGGATGTATACCCCGGCGACCAGCGCAACGCCCTGGCTTTTGACAAGGACCTGGTAGGCATCCTTATGGAGGAATACCTGCGGGCGAGGGTGACCAATGTACTACAAACCGAGAACCGGCCGCTCAAGCTGCAGGATCTGGCGGGAACCATCCAAGAGGAGCCCCAGAGGGTAATGGAGAGCTTGCACGAAATGGTTGCCGAAGGCCTCGTCGGCCGCTTGCACATGGGTGGGATCGCCCATTTCGTAATGCATGCCTAATAAACCAAAAGCGAGAGATGGCCAATATCTGCTTTG
>CAZDRW010000453.1:0-3590 GCA_964507555.1 uncultured Desulfarculaceae bacterium | reverse complement strand
GCGCGCCTGAGGTCTTTACCTGGCCGGCACGTTTCACTTGTTGGGCAACGTCGTACATTATTGAGAGGTCGTAGTAAGACCATGCCTTGGCCGAGGTGGGATCGGCTTGCACGGCCTGGCGGAAGAACGCCTTGGCTTCTGAGTAGCGGCCGCGATTAAAGGCCTCGGACCCATGGCGCAGATTTTCGGCGCATAATTGCTTGTCTAAGCAGATTTCCGGCTTTTTAACCTCCGCTTCCACGGCCAGGCTGACGCCCACCCCCAGGACCAAAGCCAAACCCAGGGCCACCAGTGCGCGATTGAGCCTCATGCTGCAAGGACCTCCCTCATGAGAGGCGGCAAAACTGTAACTCGCTGTAAGTGCCGCCTGTTTTGGTTAATGCTTAAGGCTGAAAACCAGCCACCACACAGTATAGCAGCCTGCAAAGCGTATCTCAAGCGGTGTCCTGGGCTCGGTCTGAACCGTACGCTTAACGCGTTGATTCTATAGATGAAAGCCCAGAGCGTTTGGCCAATTGGCGCCGCACAGCGTCTTGAATTAGCTGACTTAGGCGTTGTCGGGCAGCCAGATCCATTTCTTCGAACTGCACGGCGGTGACGCTTAAGCCCCTGGCGGCCGGGCCTTCGGGCTCGCCACTTCGAATCACCCGGCAGATCAGAATTAAAGATTCTCCTTGGCTTTGCAAAGAAAGGTTTAGTTTTTGTCTGGGCGAAAAGCTCCAAGAGGAGGGATGGGTGAAACGTACTCCTCCGGAGGAAATATCCACTATGCTGAGCGGCGTATTGTCAGGCCAGAAATATAATTCCAGGCTGCTGTCCATGGATGGTTCCAGGCGGAAATCCAGCCGCAAGGTGAAGCTGTCCAGCCTTTTGGGACCCGGGAACAGCAAAGCCTGTTCCCGTTTGTCGGGTCCCAACTGATAGTCATCCAGCAAGGACAAAAACGGAGCCTTGTAACCCACCCTGAGCCAACGCCCGCCCGGCACGTCATTATAGCGGGCCAGAAAGGTAATCTCCAAGCGGCTGCCAGAAAAAGAAGCCTTAAGCGTAGGCTGGGTTTGAGCTAATATCAGGCGGCCGTTTGGGTCCACATCGTGCAGGACCGTGGAGCGCACGTCGATCAGGTTATTATGCAAATCGGTTTGCAGAATCACATCCACCGACCGGCCGGGTCGCAGGCAGGTGGCGTGCAGCACTTCCTGGGGGGGCATAGACATTTCGGGCATAGGGCCTAGGCAATCCTTAAGTTTGCTATGGGTTAGACATCCGGGCCTTGACAGGACTCCGTGCAGCCATCACTATATGTCACACCAAGGTTATAGCTAAATGAGGTGAAGCCCAATGGTTTTTGCAATCAAGCTTTTGCAGTTTATTAGCTGGGTGCTGGGAGCCTACATGTGGGTGGTCATCGCGGCCGCGGTCATCACCTGGGTTAGCCCGGATCCTTCCAACCCCATCGTGCGCTGTTTGTTCGGCGTCACCGAGCCGGTGCTCTACCGAATCCGGCGGCTGATCCCCACCAATTTCGGCGGTCTCGACATTGCTCCCATGCTGCTGATCTTTGCCATTCTCTTTTTGCAATGGGTGGTCATAGAAGGCCTTTTAACCCTCATCGTGGGCTCGCCCATAGGCGTACCCCGCTAGTAAGGCCGGGCGGCCTCTATTTGTTAAAGCATACCTCCACTAAAAAATGCCCGGCCTTGGTGGAAAAGGGTATGGCGATGGAGGGTCCCTTGGCCATGTGCCTCACGCTGTGATTCTTGCCGCTGACCACGGTGGGAATAGCGCCCTGCAGCACCATGCCTTGCTCCGCCAGTTCCCGCCGGGCGTCGCCGGAAATCATATTGGTAATTTCGCCTACCGCATCCTCCACCTCGCTGTTGAGCTTGCTGATATTCTCGCCAAACATATTGGACACGATAAAACAAATGCAGGACTCAGTGAAGGAGATTGAGAGAGAGCCTTCGGTTTCACCTGTAATGCCGATTATGCCCGATACGTCGCCGCCGGCTTTTTCATCTTTTTTAACAAAGGGTTTGCCGGCGATGGCATCCGTGAAGGCCATGGTTTTTATCACGTGCTGCGTGGCCCTCAGAAAAGGGTTTATAAACTCGACTTTCATTAAGACCCATCCAGGCTAGTGGTAGCGATCAAAGGGCAGCTGAAATTGCTTATCATATGATATCCTAACTCATTTGGACGTTCCGCGCCACATCAACGGTCGGCGGCTGCACAGGAACCGGGGAAGAAATTTTGGACGTTTGGCATACCTTGAAAAGCAAACGCATGCTGGATCATCCAGTGCTTGGGGTGGAGTTGGCCCAGCGCACACGTGGGGGCGAACCGGCCCATGAGTTCGTGATCCTGCATTCGCCGGATTGGGTCAATGTAGTGCCGCTTACCGATGACGGCCAAGTGGTGTTGATTCGGCAATGGCGTCATGGCACCGAAGAGGTCACCTTGGAGATACCCGGCGGGCTCATAGACCCCGGTGAATCGCCCATGATCGCCGGAGCCCGGGAGTTGGCCGAAGAGACCGGATATCAAGCCGAGCGCCTGGAGCCTTTGGGATGGGTGCATCCCAACCCCGCGCTGTTCAGCAACCGCTGCTATACTTGTCTGGCCCTGAACTGCCGGGTGGTGGGGCCGCCTCGGCTTGAGGATACCGAGCAGATTCAGGTGGAAATGCGGCCTTTGGCCCAGGTGCCGGAGCTGATCCTAAGCGGAGAGATCAGCCACAGCCTGGTGGTGGCGGCCTTTACCCGTTTTTGGCTTTCGCGCCGCGGGCTTGCCCAGGCTGGCGAATTGTTGTAAGCCAAGTAATCATGCAAATGCCGGTGCTTGAGAATTTCGCCGGCGCTAATTAGGATGAAGCCATGCCCGATCAGAGCCTATTGGCCCGCTTGCCCAAGGTGGATCAAGTGTTGGCCCGGCCGGAACTGACCGCCTTAGTTCCAGAGCTTCCGCGCAGTTTGATAAAGCAAGCGGTGCGCGTCCAATTGGAGCGTCTACGTGAGCAAATCCTGGGCGGCGCTACGCCGGGCGACGAGGAGTTAGCGATTGCCGCAGTGGCCGCTGAAGCGGCGCGGCGCGCGCGGAACCTGGCCAGGCCCTCGCTCCGCGGGCTCATAAACGCCACCGGAGTAGTGGTTCACACCAATCTGGGCCGCTCTCTGCTGGCGGAGAACGCCCTCCAGCGGCTCTTGGCGCTTAACCGCACCTACACCAACCTGGAGTATGACCTGGAGGCCGGCCGCCGGGGTTCGCGCTATGATCATGCCTCCGGTCTGCTGGCTGATCTCACCGGGGCTGAAGCGGCCATTGTGGTGAACAACAACGCGGCTGCGGTTTTCCTATGCCTGCAGACCTTGGCCCAAGGCCGCGAGGTGATCGTGAGCCGGGGCCAGTTGGTGGAGATCGGCGGCTCCTTCCGTATCCCCGACGTGATGGCCCGCTCTGGAGCCATTTTACGGGAGGTAGGAGCCACCAATAAAACCCATCTGCACGATTACGAACGAGCCATCACTTCCCAGACCGCCTTGCTGCTCAAGGTGCATACATCCAATTTCGCGGTGGTTGGCTTTCATAAG
>CAZDRW010000452.1:0-3591 GCA_964507555.1 uncultured Desulfarculaceae bacterium | reverse complement strand
CCAGCCAAATCTCGGCCTGGGGTTGGCAGGTCACTTCCAGACAGCCTCCATACAAGCGCAAGTCAACGCTCGTCAGGGTGCGGGGCTTGATTTCAATCTCCTTCACGGCCCGCGCGCCATAGGCCTCTACCGCGACCTCATGCCTTCCAACGGGGATCTGCTCCAGGGTTAAGGGGGTGGTGCCTCGCGCTTTGCCGTCCAAAAAGATCACGCCTTGCGGCAGGCATGCCACCCACAGAGAGCCTTCTCCCATATCACGCTGCATGGCGCGGGCCAGGTTCAGGTTTTGCGAGGCCAGTTGGTCGCCGGGATAAACCTCCAAGCACTGGGCAAACAGCTTTGCCGCGGCCTGATAGTCACCCCGGTTGAATTTGTCCACGCCCTCCACATAGGCCAGGCGCGCCTGAGAGCCCCGCTCCAGAGCGGCCATCTGGGCGGGAAAGCTCTTTTTACGCTGAGCCAGCCCGGCCAGGCGGGCCTCCGCCTTGTCCCAACCAGGTTTGATCTCCAGGGCCTTGCGCCACAAGCGGGCCGCCTCCTCAAAGCGCCCGGCGGCGGCGGCCAACTCTCCTTGGTCCAGCATCTCAATGGCCTGTTTTGCGCTGTCGGCCTTGGCGGCCTGGTCCGCGCCCAGGGCCGGCTTGGGTGCCAGCCCCATCAGCAACACGGTCAGGGCAATGGCCAAGATAACTCCCACTGCGCGCGGGGCGCCCCTGGGAAGGGGCGGCCCGGCGATATTTAAGGTCGCTGACTTCATTTCCAATCCTCCCGCCAGCCTTGCAAGGCGCTTGCGGAGGCTAGCCTCTGGTCATTTTGTTTCCGCAATTGGGGCAAACGCTCTCAAAGCAGGGAACTCCCCTTTGGTGGGGGATGGTTTGGCCGCAGGCCGGGCAACGGCACAAACCGCCTGCGCCCGCGGCAAAGCGTCCACCCATCCTGCCGCCGCCGCCGCCGCCGCCGCCGAAGGAATTGAAGGGGCCGATGCCTTTTTTACCGTTGGCTGTCATTTTGACCTCCTAGTCCAGCTAACCGCGGGTTTGCCGCGATAGGTTATAAATCGTTGGGTGCCCCAGTAGTTCCTACCGAACGCGACCCTGCTTCTGTTTAGCCTCACAGGCGGGGGTCCATGTGACCCGGCCCACCGCACTCCGGGGTGTAGCAAGTCACGTTTTTAAACTCGCATTGCTCCCCGCATTCCGGACAAACCGCCGGCGGGGCTTCCGTGGTTACCAAGAAACCGCATTTGCCGCATTTCCAATAGGTGAGTCCGCATTGGGGGCAGATATCCCCTTCGAACGCGCCGGAGGCTGAATATCCGCAGTGCGCGCAAACCCAAGCGCTTTTGCTTTCAGTGTTCATGTTGCCCTCCCTGTTCTCCCCTTTCAGGCGCGGGCTTCCGCGCTTTGCGTTCCGGCGGCGCCTAAAGCCGCGGGCTCATTGGCCCGGCTGGCATCCCCTTGCGCCGCAGCGAGCCTTTCCAGCCGCTCCACCACCAGTCCAAGCTTGTCCAGGGCCATGCAATCACCCAAAGCCTTGCCGCTCAATCCGTCCTTTATCAATCTCTGCTCATAGGGTATGGCCGCGATCACCCTCTTCCCCAACTCGCCCAGCTTTTCCCTTAGCAGATCTTCCATCTCCAGCGATCCCACCTTGTTCAAGATCAGCCAGTAGTCGCTAATGCCGGCCTGCCCGCAGAAATCGGCCATTCTTTTGCTTATGGAGACCGATTCCAGGGTGCAGTCCAAAAGGCCCAGAACGATATCCATCCTGTCCGGTATGCGCCGGCCGAAATGCTCGATGCCGGCTTTCATGTCGATCAGGTTCACGGCGCCGCCCTTGATCAAAAAGTCCCTGACCACCTTTTCCAAGGGGCCGTCGCAGCCTTGCCCGTAGGTTTGGATCTTGCCCGCCTGCAAAAGGGTGATGTTTCCTTTCCGAAGGTAATAATCAGGGGGGACCTCCCGGAAGAGGTCGATCCTGTTCTCCGGCACGCCCGTTAAATCGCCCACGCGCCGCAAGGGGTCGGGGTCGTCCACCGGGCAGGTCACGGCCCCCAGCCCGCCGAAGAATTCCACCAGGGGCTTGGGTTCTCCCTCCACGCCCAGGCCGAACAACAAGCGTATGAGCCCCTCGGGATTGGAGGCGTCTCCGTCCAGAACCACCACTTGATAAGACTTCGCCTCCAAGGCTGCTGCCAAAAGAGAGATGATGGTACTTTTGCCGGAGCCGCCTTTTCCGCATACCAGGATCCTCTTGCCTTGCAGCGTCTTGCCGGTTCTTTCCGATTTGCCCATGGGAGCCTTTTCCTTCTTTCTCCGCTTCCGATAGAGGCGCAAACATCCGTCCGTCCAATGTGCGCAGACTCCTTGCTTGACCGCCGGGGTTCAGCCCTGCGGCCCGGTAACGCCCTTAAGAGGGAGCAAGTCATATGCCATGAGTTTGCAACGATGCCGGAAAAACAAGAAGGATGGCTATATCGGAGGCTTATAAGGTGGATTCACGGCCGGGCCGGAGCGGAGGCGGAAGCGGGCATCATGCATTTTGCACGATCAATCGCCGCCCTCCTGATCGCCCTTGGGAACCTCCAGGCCCAGGCTTTTGATTTTGCGGTACAGGGTGCTGACGTCTATGCCCAGATCGCGGGCGGCTGATTTGCGGCTTCCCTTGTGGCGCTCCAAGGCGTGCATGATCAACACTTTTTCCATGTCCTTGAGACTGGTGGAACCCATGTCGGCCAGGCCGGCCTGCGCTTGTGGCCTTAATTCCGGAGGCAGATGGCGCGGCTTAATGATATTGCCGGGGCACAGCACCATGCCTTGCTCCAGAATGTTTTCCAACTCGCGTACGTTGCCGGGATAGTCATGCTCCATGAGACAGGCCATGGCCTCGGGCGAGACTCCTGCGATCTCACGATTCTGAAGATGATTGAGCTTGTCGATGATGTGGTCGATCAAAAGGAGCAGGTCGCCCTTGCGCTCCTTTAGGGAAGGCAGCCTAATATGTATCACCCTTATGCGATAGTAAAGGTCTTCCCGGAAGCGGCCGCTTTTCACTTCTTCTTTAAGCTCCTTATTGGTGGCGGCCACCACCCTCACGTCAACCGGCTGGGGCTCGCTGGCGCCCAGGGGCTCGACCACGCGATCCTCCAGGAAGCGGAGCAGTCGCACCTGCAAGGCCGGCGAGATGTCTCCGATCTCGTCCAAGAAGATGGTGCCCCCATGGGCGCGGGTGAAACGGCCGACGCGATCGCGGCGGGCGTCGGTGAAGGCGCCGGCCTTGTGGCCGAATAGTTCGCTTTCCAATAGCGTGTCAGGTAAGGCGGCGCAGTTGACGATCACCAGCGGTTTGTCGCTGCGAGGAGAGAGGCTGTGAATGGCCCGGGCCACCAGTTCCTTGCCTGTGCCGCTGGGACCCTCGATCAAGACGGTGCTGTCGGTGCTGGCCAGCCTGGGCAGCAGGGAGAAAACCTGCCGCATGGCCGGGCTCTGTCCCACCATGTCCGCAAAATTGTAATGGGATTTGAGTTCCTTTTGCAGCTGCTCCACCTGGCTCAAGTCCTGAAAGGTTTCCACCCCGCCTACGATGTTGCCG
>CAZDRW010000451.1:0-3609 GCA_964507555.1 uncultured Desulfarculaceae bacterium | reverse complement strand
TATTCCCCGCTCTTGCGGGTCTCGGCCGCATAGGGCGGGTCGCAATAGAAAAGCGTTTCCGGCGAGTCGTAGCGCGGGATCAGCTCCCGGTAGTCCTGGTGCTCCACCTGCACCCGCATGAGCCGCTCATGCGCCGCGCCCAGCCGGGCCAGGGCCGAGCCCCAGGAGGCCGCCATCTTCGCTTGGCCCTTTGAGGTCTCGGTAAAACCGCTGCCCCAGGCACCGCTGCTGAAAATCCCGCCAAAGCTCATGCGCGCCACCACAAACCACCTGTAGGCCCGCTCCACCGGGTCCTGGCAATCGGCCCAGGTCTCGCGGCAAAGGTTGTATTCCTCCCGGCTGTAGGGAGTCAGGTTGGCCAGCATGAACAGCCGGCCCACCAGGTTGGGGTCGCGCAGCACCCGGAAAAAATTGACCAGGCCCGAGTCCAGGTCGTTATAGACCTCCACCGGGCTGGGCGGTTTCGTGAATAGCACGTGGGCCGCGCCGCCGAAAGGCTCAACGTAAACTTTATGGGGTGGCATCAGCATGATTATGTGTTTCGCCAGTCTGTGCTTTCCGCCTAGCCATACTAAGGGGCTCTTGCTCATGGGGTCCTCCTGGTGATTTACCAAGCTGCTTAAATTTGCTAGGCTTTGCCCGGGCGGGGCGTACACCGGCCCGGGCAAACCTGGCGCTGGAGGACCTGTTTTCCTCTGACTCCCTGGGGCTGCCCGCCGTGCTCCAACACGGCGGCCGCGCCCCGGCTGTTGTTACGTCCCGCCCACCTCCATGATGTTTAACCAAGCCACCAGGCGCCCGGCCCACCAGGCCGCCGCCATCAAGGCCGCCACCAGCGCGCCGGCTTTCAAGATCCAGCGCCGGTCCAGCTCGCCTAGTACAAAGCCCTTGCTCAATGCACTGACTCCGCCGAGGGGTTATCCCCTATTTTTTCTTTGCTGATCTCCGCCAGCAGCTCCTCGCTTTCTTTTATAAAAGCCTGCTCCTGCTCAAAATTTAGTTGGGGCATGCGCGGGTCCTGGATGGGTGGGGCCGCGCCGTCCTCGTAGATGGCGCCAGCCACCTCGGCCAGGCGCTCTCCCCAGCGGGGATCGTCCTCGTTTAAGGCCATCTCCACCTTGAAATCCTCGATATCATGCGGCCGGATTTTCCAAGGCTTGGCTTGGTTCTCCGGGTCCTTTTCACCGTGGCGCAGCTCGTGGCGGATCAGGCGCACCCGGTCGGCATGCTCGATGCGCTGGAACACCTCCATGTCCAGGCTCATGATGTAGTGATAGCCATCGGGCAGAATGTTGCTCTCGGTGAGCATTCGCTCCAGGTCCTTGGCCAGCTTCATCTGCCCGAAAACATAGCGCCCCTGGCTAAGCCGCTTTTTGGTATCCCATAACACCAGGATCTCGGCGCCCATCAGCGCGTCCTCGAAGCGCTCCTTGCGCACGTCGGCCACCATCTGCACCACCCAGTCGGGCGCCTCCTTGAATCTGCTAGCCATGTCTAGCTCTCCCTGTTTCCCCGCCGCGCCGGACTTGGGGCACTACTCCAAAACGCTTTTAATTGATAAGCGCCCGGCGCGGCGAGGTTGGTTTTCATTTGCGCAAGCCCGCGCGCATAGCCTCGATTTGAGGTTTGCAGGTGTCGGGGATGCAGCTCAGCTTGCCGTGGCTGCCATACCCCACGGCCTTGCCGCACTTGATGCAGACCTTGAAGCCGTGGGAGCAATGGCCTTCGGGGTATTTGGCCTTCCATTCCTGGGGCGCCCAGTCGGGCGTCGCCCAGCACTTAGCGCACAGGCGCTCGTCCAGGTCATCCACCGCCACGTATTTGTGAAAACAAAGGCCCATGTCAAAAAACCTCCCGGTCGATCTTGACCAGCACGTCACCGTGGCAGGCCTCGTGCGCCTCGCAAAAGCAACCCAGCCGCTTGCCGTGCAGCTCGCCGGCCTTGATGGCCTTCATCAACTTGGAGCTGTCGCGCACATGCCCCCCGTAAAAATCCAGGCACGCGGCCAATGCTTCCTGCTTTGTTGGGAAATAGCCGCACAGATATTCGTGGACGCCCTTGCCGCGCTTGACCGGCCACCGGGTTTCACCCGTTCTATAATTGATCTCGCCGCGCCCCACTTTGTATGGATTGCCCCACTTGCCCGGCCGGGCCACCACCAGGTCGGCCAGCTCCTGGCGGAGATCCACCCGGCGGGTGCGGCCATCGTGGGGGCGGTAAAGCTCGTCAATATCCGGGCCGTTGAAAATGCCCAGGCGGCCCCTGCAGGGCACAAACCAGGAAAGCGGGCGCGGGTTGGCCAGCACCAGGTGATGCATGCCCGGCTGGGCCCAGGGCGAGGGGTGGTCTTGTTTACACCCCACAATGTCAACCACAGCGATCGCAGCACCATATGGCAAGCTATCTATTTTCCTGGCTGGGTATCCTTCCCCCGGTTTTCGTAGAGGGCATCCATCGCAGGTCTCACGAGGGCAAACGAGGCAGCATACGCCTGCATCTGGTTCGGGGGTTGCGCTGGCGTGGATCATCACCGGGCCACGGTATGCCGTGGGCTTGCTCCGGTTTTCCACGTCCTTGAGGCCCGCCGCGATCAGCGCGGCCCAAGGCTGGCGGACGCTTAGCCACTTCATGCCGCGTCCTTCCAGGGGAATGGGTAGATTATCTGGGTGCGGATCTCGGGCTGGCACCAGACGGACTCGTACCAGAAACAAAACTCTTGAAAGGTCATGCGCCGCCACCAATGCTCTGGCTTTTGATCCGGGTCTTTGCAGACCACCTCCTCGGGCAAGGGACCTGCTGCCAGATCCGGCCGGATGGCCCACTCCAACCAGCGGCCATGGCCTATTTTCATATGGGGACTGTCTGTGTAATCCTCTGGCCCTTCATCGCCTCGCCATTCATCACGGCTTACCGCCAGCTTGTCCTTTAGCTGGGCGTAAAGCCCGGCCAGATGCTCCACCAGCTCATCGGTTAAAATGACTCGCGTGGCCATCACGCCTTACCCCCCCGTTTAGCTTGATTGTGTTTGATCAAGTCCTGCATGTCTTTTGGGTTCGGTAAAAAGCTTTTTGCTTGCCTCCCACAAACCACCCAATTCGCTTCGGGGAATCCGCCTTTAGCCAGCATGACCACAGCGCAGGCGCCTTCTCTTGTTTCCTTGCCCTTTTCCTGTTTGTAGGGATTCAGCCACCAGGCGCATTTGTCCTTTATGCACGCGCAGGTTTTTTCGAGGACTGAAATGGCTTCGTTGTTACTGACCATCCGCAAGGGGCATGCACGCTCACCCATCACGCCGCCTCCCTCAAACTTTGCTTGATATAAAAAGTCTTGCCCAGGCCGTCCGACAGGTTGCAATCGCTCTCGCTGTATCCCAGGTCCTTGAGGAGCCCGGTCACCTGCAGCCGGAAACCCGGCCAGTCCACCAGTTCGGGCGGATCCAAGTAATTGAGCCGCCCGACTGCGCAGTGGTCCATGAGGCCCAGGGCGCTTAGCGTCCTGATCATCTGCATGGTGCTGTTCGGCTTGATCACCGGCTCGAAGCTCACCCAAGGCCGCAGGCCCTTGATCTTGGCCAGCTTCAAAAGCTCCACCCGCTCGGTGGGCAGCGC
>CAZDRW010000450.1:0-3613 GCA_964507555.1 uncultured Desulfarculaceae bacterium | reverse complement strand
TCTTCATTTTTCGCCGGTGCAGTAATTGGGTGAGGCTCAAAAGGTGGCTCATCTTCACTTCTGGCCGGTTCCGAAACTGGGTGAGGCTCAATTTTGAGATGCTACCTATTCTAGATCAAAATGGAGGCAATGGGTGGTGCACACCGTCACGCATAGCGGCTGCAGCCCCGCCTGCAAGCGGTCCAGGCACAGATCGCACTTGACCACCTTACCTAATTCCGGATTCCACTGGATGGCGCCCCAAGGGCAGAACTGCAGGCAGGCTTTACAGCCATGGCACAGGTCATGATCCACCACAACTATTCCATCTGCGGCCCTTTTGTGCATGGCACCGCTGGGGCAAACCTTTACGCACACCGGGTCCTCGCAGTGAAAGCAGGCCAAAAAGATGTAAGCGGCGCGCGGGAGACCATTGACAAACTGGGGCCCCACCGTGATGACTTGGTTGGGTAGGGGGCCGCTGGTGAGTTTTTTGGCGCTCTTGCAGGCAACGGTGCAGCTTTGGCAACCAATGCAGTCCTCTTGCTCTTGGTGAAGGCGGTAGCTGTTCATCGCAATTCTCCCTGCACGGCCACGGCGCCGCGATCAAGCCGGCCTGACCGACACAAAAGTATGATGCAAGGCGGGGCTGCCGCCGATCGGGTCTGATACATTTTCCATCAAAAGGCCGTCGGCCAGCCCCCGACCGAAAGAACGGGACGCCCCTTTAGCCTGGTGGCCAAAACCATGGAGCATAAACGCCGCCTCGGGATGGATGAGATCGCTTACCTGGACCTTGATCTTGCCCGCACCCCGGCTGGAGGAGACTTCCACCCAGTCGCCGTCAGCCACGCCCAATGCCGCAGCCGGTCTGGAATTCAACCATAGCTGGTTCTCACCGGCAATCTCGTTGAGGTAAAGATTGTTCTGGGTGGAGACATGGGTGTGCTGGGCGCAACGCCCCACGATGAGGCGGAACTGGCCCGCTGGGGGCGACGGCATGTGCTGGTAGGCCGGAAAAGAATCAAAGCCGGCATCCTCCAGCAGCGAGGAAACCAGTTCAATCTTGCCCGATTTGGTCTTGAATTTTAGGCCCTCACGCCGGTCCCACAGAATTGGGTCGTCGGCGTAGGAAACGAAACCCTTGGCCAGAAAATCCTCCAGAGTAAAGCCGGTGCCATCCAATTGCCAGCGGACCAGGTCATCCATGGTCTGATAAGGGAAGTACTTTCCGATGCCAAGACGTTGGCCCAACTCCTTTAGGATTATGGCCCCCTCCTTGGTGTCATAAAGCGGCCTCACCGCCTGTCGGCGCAAAAAAAGCTGGGGCTTGAGGCCATTGGCCTGCTGCAGGGAGTCTGTGCGTTCCAGGTAGGTTGACTCGGGCAGGATCACATCGGAATACCAGGCGATGTCGCTGAAATTTATGTCAAGGCTGACGATCAGATCCAGCTCGTCAAGGGCCCGCTTGACCAGGTTTCGGTCGGGTATGGACATCAGGGGATCGAAGCGAAAGGCGATAAGCGCCTTTAGCGGATAGGGCTTTTTCTCCAGTATAGCCCGGGGCAGCATTTGCCCCACCCCGTGATTGGGGTCTGGCAGGGGGAAGTCCGGGGTGCCCGCCAGGTCGAAGCGGGGATGCTCGATAGGGGGAAACTCCTGCTCGGTGAGCTTGCGGGGCGCCTTGCCGCCCGCATCGCCGGGGCCCTTTTTGACGAAAAGCCCTCCCCGGGCCTCGATGCTGCCCATAAGCGCATTTAGGATCAGTATCGAGCGCCGGAAGTATATTTCATTGGTGTGGCTGGCCCCGCGGTAGCCGAAGTGAAAGATCACCGCCGGCTTGGCCTGGGCCACCTCCCGGGCCAAGGCCACGATCTCTCCGGCGGGTATCCCGGTTTCCTCTTCGGCCCAGCGGGGGGTGTACGGTTTTACAAACGCCCGCAACTCCTCGAGCCCCAGCAGCCAGCGCTGGGCGTATTTGCGGTCATAAAGCCCCTCGCTCAAAATAACCTGCATGAGGGCATAGTTCAGGGCCAGGTCGCTGCCCGGGCGTATCATCCAATAGCGGTGGGACTTGGTGGCCGTAATGGTGACCCGCGGGTCGATGTAAGTTATCTTGGCTCCCTGCTTCACTGCCTTGAGCAGGTTGTTGGCCCCCTTCACCTCCAGGGCCTCGAAGAAGTTGCGGCCATAGAAGACGATGTGCTTGGTGTTCCGGTAATCCAAGCCCAGTTGGGAGTCGGTGTATCCGGTCAAGGAGCGGCAGGCGGTGTTTACCGAGCCCTTGCACAGGGCGTCGTGGGTGAAGTGGTTCGGCGAGCCCAAGGCCTTGAGAAAGGTCTTGCTGACGTGGGTGGCCAATTGGGTCCGCTCACCCAGCACAATGCTGCGGCCGCCATGGTTTTCTATGATTTCTCGAAGCTTGCCGGCGGTATGGTCCAGGGCTTGGTCCCAGGTGGCGCTTTGCCACTCGCCCGACCCCCGTGGTCCCTTGCGGATCAGGGGACCCTTGAGGCGCTGCTCGTCCTTGAGCAGGGCCACCCCGGCCGCACCGCGGGGGCAAAGACTGCCCTCTATGCCGGGGACAAAGGTATTCCCCTCTATCCACTCCACCCCCAGTCCGTTCACAACTACCTTAATGGGGCAACGAATCGAGCACATGAAGCAGAGGCTGTATATCTCCGAGGACATAGGCTACTCAAATCCAGATTACCCTGGGTACTATGGGTTCCCGAAATCAGGCTGTTCCAACGGCCTGATTGCAAGCCAAATCAACCATCGCCCAGCGCCTAGGTCTATCCGGCCCCAACCCGCCAACTACCATCCGCCTTGGTCAATGGATTCGTCCTCCTTCATGGGAGACTTCATCACCCGCTTGACCTTTTGGAAGAAATACGGCGCAGTCCAGCCGGATACCATTTTCTCAAAGGTCCTTTTGGCCTCTGCCTCCACCTTGTCCGGGGGGGTTTCCTCGGGGATGTTGACGTATAGCTTCTCCGAGTGCCTGGCGGACCGATCGCGCCGCCCCACCTGGATTTCTATGGTCTTGATCTCCATGCCTTCCTCCTTGCAAAGGAGGTATAATTGGATTTCAGGGGAGATATTAGACCAGTTCGAAGAGGAATAAGCAGCACCGGACGCAAAGGAAATGAGTCGGAGGAGTCAAATCAGCTTGTGCTTGGCCGCTCCATTTAATCACCTAATTAAACTATAGCAATATTCCCTTTGTGAGACAATACACTTTCCCGTCATAGCTGGCATATTTTCAAAAAATATGCCTCCAGCAAGTCCGCCGCCCCAAGCCCGCCAGGTTGGCGTTGGCGATTGACAAATGCCTAGTTGCCGTCGCCAACACTACTGTGCTGTGCCCTCTGGAACCCAGGACTGTTTAGCGCCAGAGCCTTTGAGACAGAGTCAAGTATTTTGTTAATGGACATAGGGTAATCGCGAGTGGCTACTCTCCCTGTTCATCGTCAGCAAAAGTGGCACAGGGTGGACGGGAAAAATAAGTTAGAGGTTGACCATTAGGTTTTGGTTCCTGGAATCTGGTCTTGAGTGGAGAGGAGACCAGTGATGGGAGCGAGCAACGTCATTAGGGAGATAAGGCGGTCGACCAGGAGACGATTTAGCCCCG
>CAZDRW010000449.1:0-3619 GCA_964507555.1 uncultured Desulfarculaceae bacterium | reverse complement strand
GGTCGATGATGAGAGCGATTTTCTGGAGTCGCTGGCAAAGCGGTTAGCTTTGCGCAATTACACCGTGCACATTGCCGATAACGGGCCGGCGGCCTTGGAACTGCTGGACCGCGTACCCATTGACGTGGCGATTTTGGACGTGCGTATGCCCGGCATGGACGGGGTGGCCACCTTGAAGGAGTTAAAACGACGACATCCAGAGGTAGAGGTGCTGATGCTCACCGGCCATGCCGATTTGGACGGCCCGTTGCGGGGATTGCAGTTGGGCTTTTTTGATTACCTCACCAAGCCGGTGGATATTGAACGGCTGACCGCCAAGATACAGTCTGCCTTGGATAGGGTCCGGGGGCGGGCATCGTCCCCTGGCCGCACCTTCAGCCAAAAAATGAAGGAGCGCATGGCAACAGCCGACCGCCTGGCCGTGTTGGGGACCTTGGCTGCCAGCGTGGCCCACGAGATTAACAATCCCTTGGCGGTGATAAACGATAGTACCGGCTATATGCAGACGGTGGTGGCCAAGGACGACCTGCCGGCGGAGACGAGGCAAAAGCTGGAAATGGCGCTTGGCAAATCCGCCGCCGCCTTGGATCGGGCCCGGCACATAAGCCGCCGCCTGCTTTCTTTCGCTCGCAGCACCGATTCCAAGGCCACTCTGGTGGACTTAAGCGAACTGGCCGCCGAGGTGATTGATTTAACCAAGAAGCCGGCTCAGCATATGAAAGTGGAGGTGGCGGCGCGGGCCGAGGCGAGCAACCTTAGCGCCAGGCTGGACCCCTACAAGATCAGGCAGGTTTTGCTAAATTTGGTGGTCAACGCCATTCAGGCTGAGGAGTCCGGGGGAAAAGTCGAGATCATGATCTCCGGAGACGATAAAGAAGCGGTGATTTCGGTTAAAGATAACGGACCAGGCATTCCGCCAGAAAATATGGAGCGTATTTTCGAGCCATTTTTTACCACCAAACCCGAGGAAATCGGCACCGGCCTTGGTTTGCCGGTCACCCGCGGCATTGTTGAAGAGTTGCGCGGCCGTTTGGAGGTTGAGAGCAAGGTGGGGGAAGGCGCATTATTCAAGGTAGTGTTGCCCCGCAACCAAGGGCCGGCCCCCAGCAATACGGCCAAGGAGAAAGCCATATGAGCGAAGCGGTCATCAAGGTTTTATTGGTGGACGACGAGGCCGATTTCCTGCAAACGCTAAGCAAGCGTTTGACCATGCGCAAGTTGGAAGTCTACACCGCCACCAGTGGCGAGGAAGGCCTGCAGGTGCTGGATAAGCAACTCATGGATGTGGTGGTGCTGGATGTGCGGATGCCGGGCATGGACGGTATTCAGACCATCAAAGAAATCAGGAAGCGCCACCCCATCGTGGAGGTTATATTGTTGACCGGTCATGCGGACATAGAGTGCTCCATTGACGGCATGAGCTGTGGCGCCTTTGATTATTTGCTCAAGCCGGTGGCTATAGACGAGCTGCTCTATAAAATCCAGGACGCCTATAAGATGAAGTCTCTCAAAGAGCATAAGATAAGCGACCTGAAAGCAGCGGCCCAGGCAAGAGACCATGGGGCCTAGACCCCAGATGGCGACTTGAGCGCCTCAGATGATATTTAATTCCCTAAAAAAAATATTTGGCTGGGGTAACAAGGAACCGCAGATATCTACGGAGGAGGTGGAAGGGCTGCGCTCCGCCTTCAAGAAGCGCTATCATAGTTTCAAGCTTCTTTTGGCCGCCAATAATAAAGCTTTGGAATTGATGTCCGAGATGGAGCGCTCCCTGGCGGGGAGCCAACCCTTTGGCATGGCCTTCATCCGCGCCCATTGCACCGGGATCGGCGTGAACGTGTTTCAGATGGTGCGTTCCATGGGCGATCTGGCTCCCGAGCGCTACCAGGCCCTGCCCCAGCGTTTCAAGTCAATACAGGCCCACATCAACGCGGAACTGGGAAAGCGCCGAGAAGAGGAAGGCGGACCCCTGCTGCTGCCCCTTGACCAGGCTAGCAAGGAGACCATCGATCTGGTGGGCTCCAAGATGGCCAACCTGGGTGAGATAAAAAACCAGCTAAGCTTCATCACGCCGGAAGGATTTGTATTGACCGCCGCCGCGCAACGCTTGTTTTTTCGGAACAATGATTTGAGGGACGAAATCAACCGTCGCATCCAATCCACCGATCTCGACAGGGTGGACAAGCTTTTCGCCCTTTCCACCGGCCTGCAGCAACTCGTCATGCGGTCTCAGCTGCCGCTTGAGCTTATGGCCGAAATGGAGAAGGCCTATGCCGGCCTGGAGAAGCGGACTCATGTGGGGGTGACGGTATCGGTGCGCTCCAGCGCATTGGGCGAGGATGCGGCCGGCACATCCTTTGCCGGTCAATACCGCAGCCAGCTCAACGTAGCTCATAGCAATCTGACCGAAGCCTACAAGGACGTGGTGGCCAGCCTATACAGTCCCCAGGCCATGAGCTACCGTTGGGGCAGGGGCTTGCCCGACGAGGACGTGGCTATGTGCGTGGGAGTGCTGGCCATGGTAGACGCGGTGGCGGGTGGGGTCACCTACACCAGCGATCCGCTCAATATCCGTGATAAACGCTTGTACATTAACTCCGCCTGGGGCCTGCCCAAGAGTGTGGTGGATGGCGCTGAAAGCGTGGATGTCTTTGTGGTGCGGCGCGAGCCGCAACTCAAAGTGGAGGAGCGGCGGGTGGCAGACAAGGAACACCAGTTCGTGTGCTATCCGGAGGAAGGCGTCTGCCGCATGGACCTGACCGGCGACAAAGCAGGCGCACCTTCTTTAAGCGACGAGCAGGCCCTGGCCGTGGCGGGATTGGCTCTGCAACTGGAGGATTATTACGGCGGTCCCCAGGATGTGGAGTGGGCCATAACCGGTAGTGGCGATTTGCTGGTGCTGCAATGCCGCCCCTTGCAGCAGCGGGCCGATGAAGAGCGCGGGCCCGAGGTGGGAGATCACAAAGGGTCGCCACTTATTGTGAGCGGCGGAGTTGCGGCCAGCCCCGGCGTGGGGGCCGGGCCGGTTTATTGGGTCAGAAAAGACCGCGACGCCTTGACCTTTCCCGAGGGGGCCGTTTTGGCTTGCTTGCAGCCGACGCCGCGTCTGGCCGCGCTTTTGTCCCGGGCGGCGGCCGTGGTGGCGGGCCAGGGCGGCATGGCCGGGCATATGGCCAACGTGGCCCGGGAGTTCGGGGTGCCGGCCTTGTTCGGACTGGGCTCGGCGGTGGACCGCCTGGAGCAAAACCAGGTGGTGACGGTGGACGCCGAGGGGTTGGGCGTTTACCAAGGCCGCGTAGAGGAACTTTTGCAAATCAGCAGCCCCAAGAAAAACCTGATGCTGGACAGCCCGGTTCACCAGGTTCTGGAGCGCGTCATAGAGCACATAGCCCCGCTTACCCTGATAGATCCCGATGCAAATGAGTTTAAGGCCGAGAACGTAAAGACCCTGCACGACATCACCAGATTCTGCCATGAGAGATCGGTGCATGAAATGTTCTCGTTTGGCAAAGAGCATCATTTTCCGGAGCGGTCTTCCAAGCAACTGTATTACAAGGTTCCTATGCAATGGTGGATCATCAACCTGGACGACGGATACATTGCAGAAGAGGAAGGGAAA
>CAZDRW010000448.1:0-3621 GCA_964507555.1 uncultured Desulfarculaceae bacterium | reverse complement strand
GTAGATATCGGCGATGCCGAGAAACTCGCACAACTCTCTCAACTCGACAAAACGGTTTTGGAAAATGACATGCCCGCCGATATCCAGTTGGCGCACGAGCTGTTGCAGCATGATACGGTATGCATCTCCCTGCATCTTCAAGACATGAGGATGGGTTGCGCCCAGGATGATATAGACCAGGTCAGGATGTTTTTTTATAACCGCCGGAAGCGCTTTAAGCACATCTTCGATGCCCTTGTTTGAGGAAAGCAAGCCGAAGGTAAGCAGCACCTTTTTGCCTTCCACACCGAACTTGTCTTTGTTGAAACTTGAATCAATAAACGGCGTATCCGGAATGCCGTGATGGATAAAGACAATTTTCTCCTCGGGCACCGCATAGATGTCTTTAAGGAAACCCACAGCCTTACGGCTCATCACCACCAGTTTGTCGGAAAGCTCGGCTAGCTTGCACATGACGCTGTGATATTCCGGCTCGGGATCTTTCAGAACCGTGTGCAAAGTGGTTACCAGCGGCATACGCAGATCACCTAATAATTTTAGGAGGTGGCTGCCGGCTGGACCTCCGAAAAGGCCGTATTCATGCTGCAAGCAGACGATATCCGTCTGGCTGATATTGATAAATTGAGCAGCGACGCCATAATCGGCCAACTTGTTCTGGTTAATCTCGAAGCGCACTTTTTCTGGATACGGATACCCCTCCGGTTTATCATTCATAGCCGCCGCCCAGCAGAAGATTTCGGGGGCTTCCGCTGACAGGCTTTCAACCAGATCCGTGGTGAAGGTCGCGATGCCGCATTGGCGGGGCAGGTAGTTGCCGATTACGGCAACCGAGTCGATTCCCTCATAATACTTAATAACAGCCGTCATAAACGCCGCCTTTATGCTTTTGGTCTTGAATTATGCAGCAACTCCCATGATTCACCTCTATGAGGGGAATTACGGCGCCACATACACCCACCAACGCAGGCTGTTGTAAAAGCTGAGCAGAACACAGGGCTGATTAATCAAGCGAAAATGCATTTACCGTTTTCCTTCATGGATGGGCGCCCCCAACAGAAATCAATCCATCAATCAGACACGCTCGGGAGAGTTGGCAATTCACTTGAAAGACTAGTGGGCCATGTGCCGGAGACCTAACCATGTTCGGGAAAATTCCTACTAGTTAAGTTCTTTCTCCTTAGGGGCGCCAGTACCGGTTGCATCAAAGTCTTCCGCTCTTTTTTCAGAAAAGCGCTTTAGCCACATTAGGGCCGCTCTGATCTCCTGGACATGAGCCGCGCTCTTGCCTCGGACCATTTCCTTGGACCGGAGGGAGGGGCCGGCGGCGGTGAGCCTGATGATTTCATCCCTGACGCTTTTCCATTGGCTAAAAGAGGCCAAGGCCTTTTGGTATTGAGGGTTGCCGCTAGGAAATTGCTCGCCCATCGCTTGGAAATCCTTGTGGATAACTTCCACCAACTGGTCCAGGACCTTAACGCCGTTGGCCAGCTCCAAGGGCCCGTCGGAATAAACGAGATCGTCCATGATGGTCTGGGCGCGCATCAGGTTGCTGTCTATCCTCAGCACTACGTTGCTGATGGTGGAGTAGCGGGGCGAGGTTTGACGATCGGCCCCAGACCACTCCTTCCTATCGCCAATGGCCAACCATCCCGTGATGGCCAAAAGCAGAACAATGCCCATGGCTGTGAAATATAAGTTCCATTTGTAGTCTCTGGGCATGGTTGGCTCGTTGTCCGGTTTACGTTATCGGAGATTTGGAATCTTGCCGGGAGTAGAAATGCAACCCGCTTTCCACTCTTGGCAATCAATCAAAGCCTGGTTTCCACACACGATTTGAACTCTGAAAATGCCTTATGGTTAAATTTTCCAACTAAACTGATAAGCGGTCTGCCGCGTTACCAAAAGCTGCTCAAAGCTGGCTCAACCGGCCAGTTCAGCCTTTGCCTTTTGGTAGGCTTCTTTTAGATTCTGTAAGGCCTCCTCCAACTCAACCTTAGCCTTTTCCCAAGCCTTGCCGCTGGAGGTTTGCACGGCCTCCATTTTCTCCCGCACCGCCGCCTGCTTGGCTTCAAGGTCGGCCAAGGCTTCTTTGGCCTTGTCCTGGCCGGCGGCGGCCTTCTCCTTGGCCTGGTCCATAAGCTGTGAAGTCTCCTTCTCCAGCTCTTGGTATTGGACCTTGGCCTTGGCCATCAACTCATCTCGTTTCTGTTTGGTGTAGGCGACTGCGGTGTCCATGGCCTCCTTGGATTCTTTTTTCACTTGCTCGGCGGTGACCTTCTTATCTCCATCGTCTCCGCACCCCGCCAGGATCAAGGCACCCACGGCGGCCAGGACGAACAAAGTCGCCAATTTACTTTTCATGATCCCACCTCCTCCGACTTGCGAGTCGGACTATTTCAAGTGTGATGCGGCCTGGCCCAGAGCCGATCGCAGTTCACTGACTGCTCGATCTGCTCCAACCTGGAGTTCTCCCCAGGCGAGCTTGCCGGCCCGATTCAACCGCGACAGATATTCTTGGGCAGCCTTACGTTTGGCCTTGAGTTCGGCCAGCTGCCGTTGATGGCCGATCTCGGCCCCGGCCTTGGCATTTTGCGCCCTGGCCTGCAGCCTTTCCAACCCGGACCCCAAAAGGTCCAATTCGGCCGCGGCCATTTTTTCGTAGGCTTGTCTTGGGTCCATGCTGATCACATCCTTAAGTTATAGAGTGCGCAATCTTGGCGCGACTCGGTGTCCCATTAAATGGCTCTGCGCCCTGCGACGGACCAGCAGCCATCCCGCCAGGGCAATGAAAAACAGCGCCAGGAACGCTAAGAACAGTATTTCTGCGATTCCCGGCACGGCCGCGGCGATGCCGGTGTAAGCGAAAACGCCGGATACCGCCGCTATTGCCAGGAAAATCATGGCCAGCTTGAGCATTTTCGGGTCTCCCTACTTGGGTTCTCGCAAAAAGAAATCGGCTGAAACCAACCATACGGCCAATGCCGCGTTTTTCATTGTTGAGCCATTCTCACCATCCCATTCCTGCCAAGCAGGTCCGGGCTACAGGCTTGCCCGGAAGACCTTGCGGAAGTGGAAACCATAAACAGCAAAGGTCATGGCCATGGGAAAGAGCTGGGGCCGCCGGAAGAGTGACCAGAAGAACAGCTTCCAATATTGAAAACGGGCCCGGTCCTTGACGCCCAGTACGAGCATGGTCTTGGGAAAGGCCAAGGCATAACCGGAGTGCAAACGCAGGTATCTGGCGTGAAAGTGCAACCCTTTCTTTTCCAAAGGGTGGTAATCCCGCAGATAGGCGCGCACCCGCTCGTAGTAGGGCTTTGGGGAGTAGATGCCGCTGATGATCTGCTCGTAGCCTTGGCACAGGGCCTTCAGGCCCATCTTGGGCGTGATGTTGGTGGAGAGGTCGGTGTTGTCGCCGGTGATCTCAGCTAGCAGGCGTCCCTCCTGGGCTATGCGCTGGTAGAGTTGGCTGCCCCTAGGGGCGTTCAAGAGCCCCACCATGGCCGTGACGATCCGGCTGTTTTGGATCAGCTCGATCTGCTTGCCGAAAACCGAGGGGGAATCGTGGTCAAAGCCCACGATGAAGCCGCCGCGCACCTCCAGGCCGCAGGCCTGGATCTT
>CAZDRW010000447.1:0-3626 GCA_964507555.1 uncultured Desulfarculaceae bacterium | reverse complement strand
GTAGCGCGGCGATGGCCGATCCAAGCCGTCCAGCACGATGTCGAAGCCGGATATCAAGCGCTGCGCATTAGCCTGATTGAGCGGCTCCGCCAGCGGTTCGAACTCAACATCAGGGTTGAGGAGTTTGAGATTGGCTTCCGCCGCCTCGACCTTGGCCATGCCAACCTGGTCAACCCGATAGATCACTTGGCGGTGCAGGTTTGAACGTGACACCACGTCCCGGTCCACCATCCGTATGCGCCCCAGGCCCATGGCGGCAAGCTTTTGGGCTATTTGCGAGCCCAGGCCGCCCATGCCGATAAGACAAGCGCTGGCGTTGCGCAGGGCTGCCTGGCCATCGTGACCAATGGCATCCAGGGCGATCTGCCTGGAATAGATGATCAGCTCCTGGTCGGTCAGCTCATGGGCCATCACTGTGCTCCTGCGCGTTTCTGATACCTGGAATTTATCATACGGGAACTTTATATATTAATAAGCAGGTCAAAGAAGATTCCAATAATAATATATAATTGATTGGTCATGGTCTGCCAGCGGCAACGGAGGATTCGCAGCATGGAAGTTAAACTCAGGCTTTCCCCCACTTTCCGGCGCCCTCATTTGCAAAACGCCTCGGTTCCCATCCGCATGGGCGATACCATCAGGGACGTTTTCAGAAACGTCGGCTTGGACGAAAAGAGCGCCCGGGTTTTCGTGGTGAGCGGTTTAATGGTTAACGCCGATTACGAAGTGAAAAACGGCGATGAGATTTTGGTGATCCCGCACGTCGGAGGAGGCTAAGCTTAAACCCGGCCGACGGCGGCGATAGTTTTCGTTTGACCTTTTGCGGACAGGGCGCCGGTTGCCTCAATCCTGCCCGCTGAAGCGTATGACCGCATCACGAGGCACGTTAAGTCCCAAAGCAACTTCTGCCGCCTTGATTATGCCTGCCGGAACCGGGCAAGCCCCGTGCTTGAGGTGATCCCCGGCCAGTTCGAATAAAGGGCCCTGTCCGAAGCCGGCCAGCACCTGGCGCAGGGAAAGCCCGGTCAGTTCGGCGGCCAGCTCAACCACTGCCGGGCAGTCCGAATTTATCGTAAGCTGCACTTCCCGGCCTTCAGGACAGGCTTGGATGACGCTCTTCATTCCGCAGGCTCCCGCCTCAACTTCCACAACCACCATAGCTGCTCCTTGACGCATTATTGTTTTGGTGCTGCCGGCCAGACCTAAAGCATAGGCCTCGGGGAATGCGCGCCAGGTAAGCCATCAGATAGCTCCCGTCGTTAGGGACGCTGGCGCCGTTGTCCACCATATACTGATATTTTATACTCATCTGCAAGTATGCCCAATCAAACTGGTATGCAGAACCTAAATCGGTGCTCCGATCGATTGACGTAATAATATCACCCCAAAGCATTTGCGGCGCCAAGCGGCCCTGCACCCGTGGCGGAAAGGCATCAATGACGATGTCGCGGGTTATCGGCCGCCTTGTTTTCGGTGACCGTACAGCGAAACATTTGCGCCGTGGAACCCGAAACGGCCGGTGAGACTTGCGATAATAGCAGGGCGTGTGTTAGACAAGCTGGGGAGATTTGAAGCGGCCTGAGATCGGCAGGGCCCCAAGGAAAGGTGGACATGATGCGCTCGCACGCTTGGACCTTATCAGCAATCCTGGCGCTCGCCATTGTTGTGGCCGCCGTTCCATTATCAGCCGCCGGCGACCAGTGTCGGCAGCTTTGTTCCGCTGGCGGCGCGCGGCTGGCCATCGCCACCGGCAGCCCCGGCGAGCTGGGGCTATTGGCCGAGTTGGCCGGCGCTTTCTGCCAGGGGCGGCAGGTGAGCTTGTGCTGGCGCAAGGCCGGCTCTGGCGCGGCCTTGAAGTTATTGCAGAAGGGCGCGGTGCAGGTGGCTTTGGTGCACGCGCCGGAAGCGGAAAAGGAAGCGGTTGCCCAGGGCTGGGCATTGGACCGCACCTTGATCGGCGGCAACCGCTTCTATTTGGTGGGGCCGGCCGCGGACCCGGCCCGAGCCGCGCAGGCCAATGATGCGGCGGAGGCCTATGCCCGCATCGCGCGGACGGGGTCCCGCTTCATAACCCGCGCCGACGGCTCAGGCACCCATAAGCGCGAGATGGCAATCTGGCGCAAGGCAGGGATACAGCCCGAGGGCTCCTGGTATCTGCCCAGCCGCGACTTCATGATGGCATCCTTGCGCCTGGCCGACCGCAAAGGCGCCTACTTCATGACCGACTCCAGCACCTGGTTGGTGGGCCGGGCCCGCTTTGGGCTAAAGGGACTGACGGTACTGCGCGCTGACGACCCCGAGTTAGTTAACACCTATCACGCCCTGCGCCGCGCAGGGAACGGCCCTCAGGCAGATTTGGCCCGGGAGTTCGTGGCTTTTCTGGCTTCGCCCGCCGCTCAAAAAATCATCGCCGGCTACGGCCGTCAGGCCTATGGCCAGCCCCTATACGAAAACGCCGCCCAGGCCGCTAAGGCCCGCTGACGCACCACGTAAGGAGAACATCATGCCCCTACCACGCCTACTTGTTGGCCTTTGCCTTGTCCTGAGCCTGGTAATTTTGGCCGCTCCGTCGCACGCCGGTAGCCAGCGCGGCAAGCTCTACGTCATCGGCTTGGGCCCGGCCGGGCCTCAGACCGCCACCCTGCAGGCGCTTGAGACCATAAAGCGCATGGACGCCCTGCTATCCCGCCAGCGCCATTTGAAGCCCTTCGCCAAGTACATCGGCGATACCCCGGTTTGGTTCGACCATCTTTCCGGGCTGTGGGACTACAAGGGCCGATTCTTTACTCAACTGGGGCCAAAGGAGCTGGCTGAGTTCAAGGCCGAGCGCCAGCGCCTGACCAAAGAGCGGCTGGCCCGGATTGAGGCGTTTTTAGCCAAGGGCAAGAACCTGGGCATGCTGGAGAGCGGCAACGCCTGCGTGTTCAGTTCCAGCCATTGGTACACCGAGCGCATGGACCCCAAGGATGTGGTGTTCATTGCCGGCATGGGCAGCGACGCGGCGGCCATGGCCGCCCTGGGGGCCAGCGTGATTCCGGCCCATAGCGCCCGCTTCCTTATGCAGTCGGCTCCGTTTGTGGTCACCGATGATTTCCGTGACTTTGGGGTCCTGGAGAAGCTGGCCCCCTACCGACCCACCATGGTTTTCTACATGGCGCTTAGAAAACCCGAACCTTTTTTTGCAGCCCTGGGCAAGGCCTTCGGTGCCGACACCCCCTGCGCGGTGGTGTTCTGGGCCGGGTGGCCCGACAAAGAGAGCGTGGTGCGGAGCAGCCTGGCCGAGATGCCGGCCAAGCTGGCCAAGCAGCCGGAGCGCTACATGGGGCTTTTATTGGTGGGCGATTTCCTGAAGCCCAAGCCATACCTCAGCTCAAAGCCTTAGCCAGGGGCTGCGCGCACCCATAGCGGCATCAGCCGGAATGCGGGTTGGTTGCAGGGAGCTGAGAGCCGGCTGCGCCCGACGGGCGGTGTCGGCCTTAACCTGCCCAAACCGCAGGGGAGGCGCTGCCCGGCGGATGCCCCCTTCGGCAACCAGCCCCTTGGTCAGCACGGAGCTCAGTCGAAATATGTGCCCGTGGCCTATCGCGCCGCAGGCTTTTTTACCGTGGCGAGCTTTGCCCGCACCG
>CAZDRW010000446.1:329-3628 GCA_964507555.1 uncultured Desulfarculaceae bacterium | reverse complement strand
ATAGCCACCGCCCCTTTCCGCACATTCAGGGTGGATAGCGACCAGGAGGGCAAAGTTATCCTCGAAGGCGCCGTGGCCGACAAGAAGTCCAAGCAAAAGGCCGAGGAGATCGCCCGCGCCTATCCAGGGGTAAACGAAGTAGTTAACAAGCTCAAGACCACCGAGCTTTCCTTTTAGGCGTACAACGCGCCGCTATCGGTTCTGCGGGGGAGATACCCCGGAAGCTCTACATCATCGTTTGGGTTCGGCAGCAGGAGATGTTGGCTATGGATGGCAATAAAGCGAACGAAAACCGAGCCGATGCCGCAGTAAATCCGTCAGGTTCACTACGCTCCCCTGCGGGCAAGGTGATGACCGCCCGTGAAGCGGTGGGCATGATCAAGGATCACGATACCGTGGCCACCGGAGGTTTTGTCGGCACCGGCTTTCCCGAACAACTCGCCATTGAACTAGAGGCGCTCCATTTGGAAGAAGGGCGCCCCCGCGATCTGACCCTGGTCTATGCCGCCGGTCAGGGAGACGGCGGAGAGCGCGGCCTCAATCACCTGGGCCATGAGGGTCTGGTGCGGCGGGTGATCGGAGGGCATTGGGGCCTGGTTCCCAAATTGCAAAAACTAGCATTTGAAAATAAGATACAGGCCTACAATCTGCCCCAGGGCGTAATCAGCCATATGTACCGCGATATCGCGGCGCACAAGCCCCGCACCATCACCCACATCGGACTTGACACTTTTGTGGATCCGCGCAACGGCGGCGGCAAGATCAACTCCATCACCACCGAGGAGCTGGTGGAACTGGTCCAATTCGATGGCGAAGAATATATGGCCTATAAGACCTTTCCCATAAACGTGGCCCTCCTGCGCGGAACCACCGCGGACTTGGACGGAAACGTGACCATGGAAAAGGAAGCCCTCACTCTGGAGGCGTTAGCCATCGCCACCGCCGCCCGCAATTCCGGCGGCATGGTGATTGTCCAAGTGGAGCGCATCGCGGAAAGACACACCTTAAGTTCCCGCCAGGTGAAGATCCCCGGCATCATGGTCGACTGCGTGGTGCAATCGCAGCCGGAGAACCATTGGCAAACCTTTGCCGAAATGTACAACCCATCTTTCTCCGGCGAAGTTAGGTTCCCCAACACCTCCATTGCGCCCATGCCATTGGACATCCGCAAAATCATCGCCCGCCGGGCCGCCCTGGAACTTTGTCCCGGCGATATAGTCAACCTGGGCATCGGCATGCCCGAAGGCGTGGCCAACGTGGCCAATGAGGAAAAGATCCTCAAGAGCATCACCCTCACCGCCGAACCCGGCGTAATCGGCGGCGTCCCGGCCGGTGGCCTGAATTTCGGGGCCGCGGCTAACACCGACGCTGTCTTGGACCAACCAGCACAGTTCGATTTTTATGACGGGGGGGGGTTGGACGTTACCTTCCTAGGATTGGCTCAAGCCGACGCGCAGGGCAATCTCAACGTTAGCAAATTCGGCCCCAAGCTGGCCGGCGCCGGCGGTTTCATCAACATCAGCCAAACCGCCAAGAAGGTGGTCTTTGTGGGCACCTTTACCGCGGGCGGCCTTACGGTGGAAATCGCAGGAAAGCAACTTACGATTCCGCAGGAGGGCCGGGTCAAGAAGTTCGTCCAGCAGGTGGAACATGTCACCTTCAGCGGCGCCCACGCGATGAAAACTGGTCAGCAGGTGTTGTACGTTACCGAACGTTGCGTTTTTCAATTAGTCGAACAGGGGATGGAGCTGATCGAAATCGCCCCGGGTGTTAATCTGGAACGTGATATTTTGGCCCATATGGATTTCAAGCCCCTGCTAAACGGTCAGCCGGCCCTGATGGATGAGCGTATTTTCCAAGAAGCTCCCATGGGACTGAAGAACGACCTGATGACAGGCGCCAAGGCTTAAATTTACTGGTTTGGAGGATGACACATGCTCGGTTTGACCATGGCGGAACTAACGGTGGGGCAAAGTGCCCAATTCGCCAAGACGGTTTCGGAAACGGACATCTATCTGTTCGCGGGCATAACCGGCGACATGAATCCGGCCCATGTCAACGAGCAATACGCCGGCCAAACGTTCTTCAAGACCAGAATCGCCCACGGCATGCTGACCGCCGGCTTCATTTCCACCGTGATTGGCTGCCACCTGCCTGGTCCTGGCACTGTTTATCTTTCCCAGAATCTAAAGTTCCTGGTGCCGGTAAGGATAGGAGACACTATCACGGCCAAAGCCGAAGTAATGGACTTGGACGAAAAAAAGAACAGGGCAACTCTAGCCACTGAGTGCTGGAATCAGAACGGGGAAAAAGTATTGACTGGAATGGCGGTAGTGAGCCCGCCCCGGGCTCCCAAAAGTTAAAAGCAGCAACACTTGAACTGTCTTTTTGCTAAGCTGATCATGTTCCTTCTGTTTATTTTCAGCCGGTGCTTTTCAAGGGTTCTTCATGATAACCGGGCGGCTGTCTGCCGAAGTGGCAAGCTGAGCTCATCCCTTTAACCACTGCCGATATTGGGGAACCGGTCATGATATCTTCAGGCTTGCTGAAAGAGTTTAGATCCGTGGTGGGGTCGGATAACGTTCTGCACGAAGAAGCCGACCTTTTGACCTATTCCTACGACGCAGCGGTGCTCAAACCGGTGCAGCCAGCGCTGGTGCTGCGTCCCGACAATAGCCAGGCCTTGGGCGGCGTGGTGAAGCTGTGCTATGAAAATGCCCTGCCGCTTACGGTGCGCGGGTCGGGCACCAACCTGAGCGGCGGCACCATACCCGCCGCGGGCGGGGTGGTGGTTCTCACGGGGTGGCTCAACAAAATCCTGGAGATCAACGAGGCCGACATGTACGCCGTGGTGCAGCCCGGCGTGGTCACAGCCCGCTTCGCGGCCAAGGTCGCAGAAAAGGGCCTTTTTTATCCGCCCGATCCGGGCAGCATGGCGGTTTCCACTCTGGGCGGCAACGTAGCCGAGAATTCCGGGGGCCTGCGAGGGCTCAAGTACGGGGTCACCAGAAACTATGTAATGGCCCTCGAATATTTCGACAGCCAGGGCGAATTGATCAAGACCGGCGCCAAGACGGTCAAATGCGTCACAGGCTACAATTTGGCATCGCTAATGATCGGCTCGGAAGGAACCTTGGGCGTCTTTAGCAGCATAACCCTCAAGCTGATCCCGCCCCTGGCGGCCAACCGGGCCATGATAGCCATCTTCGATTCCATGCAAGCCGCCTCCCAGACCGTGGCCGAGATCATCGCCGCCCGCATCGTACCGGCCACTTTGGAATACATGGACAACTTCACCA
>CAZDRW010000446.1:0-319 GCA_964507555.1 uncultured Desulfarculaceae bacterium | reverse complement strand
GCCGGGGCGGGCCTACCCACCGAGGCGGCCGCCCTGCTGCTTATCGAAGTGGACGGACATCCGGCCCAGGTGGCGGACGAGGCGGCGCGGGTGGAGGAGCTGTGCCGGGCCCAGGGAGCTACAGGCGTGCAAGTGGCCCGGGACGAGATTCAGCGCACCAAGGTATGGGAGGCCCGCCGGACGGCCATTCCGGCTTTGGCCCGGCTGGAGCCCACCGTGCTTCTCGAGGACGCAACCGTACCGCGCAGCCAGATACCGGCAATGATCGACGCCGTTAACCGTATTTCCGACCGTTTCTGCCTTAAGATCGGTGTCTTTG
>CAZDRW010000445.1:1531-3636 GCA_964507555.1 uncultured Desulfarculaceae bacterium | reverse complement strand
CCATCTTGAGCGCGCTGGTGGCCTGCTTCGTGCCCTCCAGCCACCCGTCCGACGCGGCCATGGTGAAAGCCTAGCGCCGTGCGCCGGACCCGGCCGGCCTGACCCTGACGCTCCTTGACCGGCAGCCAAAAATGGGCTTACCATTTTTAGAGATTATGGAATATTTACGAGGACCCATTCAGGGGCGGCACCGGCCTTCCTAAATAAAAAGGAGCGCGGCATGAAAAAAATCCTGATGGCGATCCTGATCCTGTTGCTTTGCGGTTCGGCCTATGCGGCCGGCAAATACACGGTGCAGGGCGCGGTCAGGCTGGCTAACGGCGCGCCCGCGGCGGGGCTCACGGTTAAGCTCTTTCAGAGGCAAGGCAAAGCCGGCCATTCCCTGGGTTCGGCGATAACCAGCCAAAATGGATCTTATCAGATCACCTATGCGCCCCGGAGCAGTCTGAAGGGCGTGACCATCTATATTCGCGTGCTCAATAAAAATGGCAAGCGGCTTTACAAATCCCCGCCTATCAGACGCGCCAGACCCTCGGAAGTCATTAACGTGCGCCTTCCCTAAACTAGCGCGGAGCAATCAAGCGGCGAGGCCTGCTGAAAGCGCGCTTTTACCGTGGCCCCCGCCACGGGGCGAAGCGCTCCGCCAAGACCCGCCCGCCTGAAGCAGACGGCCAGTCTCCCTTGAAAGCCTTTGGGCCCATCCGCGCAGGGCCCCTGTAAAAACACGCGCCGTTGCATTATCCCATCATCGCCGGTAGGCGCTGGGAACCGGCCTGGTTTGCGGAAAAGGTTGACGGGTACGATATAAATTTACTACTATACGCAAGTCTGGGTATTAGGGATGCCGGCCACAAGAGGGGGCCGGGCGCGCCTGGGGCATGAGAAGGCTCGCAACCAGATGAAGCGCGGCTGCTGCCGCATGATTCAAGATATTGAACCTGCCTTGATTTCCCAGGGGGGACTGCATGCGAAAAGCAGCTTTATTTGTTTTGTTGGCTCTGTGCCTGGCCCAACCGGCTTGGGCTGGTTTGGTGGAAGGGTTGGAGGCCGACCAACATGGCGAGTACACCGCGGCTTTTAAGAAGTACAAAGTCGCAGCCGAGCAGGGGGGCGCCATCGCCCAATATAAGCTTGGCGTCATGTATGAAAACGGTATCGGTGTGACTCAAGATTATGGAGAAGCGGTTGCCTGGTATCTTAAGGCCGCTAAGCAGGGAGTTTCTCAAGCGCAAGTTAATTTAGGTGTTTTGTACGACAACGGCAACGGTGTTGCCCAGGACCGCAAACGAGCAGCGTATTGGTACAATAAAGCCGCGATGCAGGGAATCGCCGTGGCTCAATTCAACCTAGGCGTAATGTACACCACCGGCGAAGGCGTTGTTCAGGACCATGAATTGGCCACGTATTGGTTCCGCAAGGCAGCAGTGCAGGGAATAGTCAAGGCCCAATACAACCTGGGCGTAGCGTATGATAAGGGCGAAGGCGCGAAACGGGATTACAAAAAAGCCGCACAATGGTATCTGAAGGCCGCAAGCCAGGGAAATGCCAGCGCCCAATTAAACCTAGGCCTGTTGTATGCAGTCGGTCTCGGCGATCCAAAGGATCATAAAAACGCTGCGTACTGGCACCTAAAGGCCGCTGAACAGGGAGAGGTTAAAGCCCAATACAGCACAGGCTTAAATTACCAAAATGGTAAAGGCCTCCCTAAAGACCCAAAACAAGCTGCACACTGGTTTTTAAAGGCTGCGGAGCAAGGAGACGTTGGTTCCCAAGTTAGCCTGGGCTTCATGTACTTAAAAGGCCAAGGCGTTCCTCAGGACTACAAACAAGCTGCGTACTGGTTTCGAAAGGGCGCTGAACAGGGAGACGCCGAAGCCCAATTCCATTTGGGCATATTGTACATAGCTGGTAAAGCTCTCGTCCGAGATTTCATTAAAGCCCACATGTGGCTAAGTTTGGCTGAAGCCCAAGACTATTCGAAAGCCAAAAAAGGGATCGATAGGATCACTCCCCAAATGACTCCGCAGCAGATAGCCGAAGCTCAGCGATTGGCCCAGGAGTGGAAACCGACGCCCGCGAAAACCAAATAGCAGCCGGCGGTGCCC
>CAZDRW010000445.1:0-1521 GCA_964507555.1 uncultured Desulfarculaceae bacterium | reverse complement strand
TGAGAAGTCAGCCCCTTGGCCACTTCTCACCAGGCGGTGCCCGGTGGATTCTGCTTTCTCCACGCTTGACATTCCTAATCATGCCTGCTATAAGTAAGTACATACTTACTTGAGAGGCTTGAGCCATGACCCCCACCAACAACCGGCTGAGCGCGGAGGAGCGCAAGGTGCTGATCCTGGAAGCGGCGCTGAACGTGTTTGCCCAAAAAGGCTTCAGCGGGGCCCGCACCAAGGAGATCGCCAAGGAGGCGGGGGTCAGCGAGACTTTGGTGTTCCGCCATTTCGAGAACAAGGAAAACCTCTACGCCGAGGCCCTGACCCAGCTTTTCAGCCATCACCCGGTGGTGGAGGAGATGGAGCCGGCCATGCGGGCGGGCGACGACCGAGCGGTGCTCTACACCCTGGCCCGGCACATCATGGAGCATGGACGCAGGGACGAGCGCATCGTGCGGCTCACTTTCTACAGCAGCCTGGAGGGCCTGCGCATGGCCGAGCACGAAAGCTCCCCCATCGAGATCCTGGAGGGCTACTTGGCGCGGCGCATGGAGGCGGGCGCCCTGCGGGCCACGGACCCGCGCCTGGCCGCCCGTTTTTTCCTGTTCGCCGTGTTTCTATATGTATCCGACATACATATGCAATTCGCCGGTACGCCGCTACCGGTCAGCGACGAGGAGGCGGCTCGGACCTTGGTGGATATGTGCCTGGAGGGGCTGCTGCCCCGCGAATAGAGCAGAGGCTTTTTATTTTTGGCACTTAAATAAGTAAGCACTTACTATCGTTGGAGGAAAATTGTCATGGGCCAGCATGTTTGCCCGGTGTGGGTGGGATATTTGCTCTTAAGCCCGCTCAGGAAATTATTGGAAAGCCCGGAGAAGCTTTTGGGGCCCCATGTGTCGCCCGGCATGACCGTGCTGGAGCCGGGCTGCGGCATGGGCTATTTCACCCTGCCCCTGGCCCGGATGGTGGGGCCTGAAGGCAAGGTGGTGGTGGTGGACATCCAGGAGAAGATGCTGCAAAAAGTGCGCGCCCGGGCGGCCAAGGCCGGCCTGGGGGACCGCATCGAGACCCGCCTGGCGGGGGGCGGCTCGCTGGGGGTGGGCGATCTCGATGGCACGGTGGATTTCGCCATGGCCCTGCACGTGGTGCACGAGCTTAAAGACCAGGAAGCCTTCTTCCAGGATATCTTCGCCGCCCTGAAACCCGGTGGGCGGTTTCTGGTGGCCGAGCCCCGGGGGCATGTCAGTGCCGATAATTTCAGTGAATGCACAGGATTGGCGCGCGGCCTCGGCTTCGAACCCGCCCCGGAAGCGCCGCAAGTCGGCCTCAGGGCGCTCTTGATGAAACCGGAGGTAAACGGACAATGAACCACAAGGCAAAAACGGGCGGCAGGGCAAAATGGTGGCTGGTCGGCATTTTGCTGGCAGCGGTTTTCGCCATAACCATGCTAAAGACGCCGCAGGCCATAACCCAGATGCTGAGCCTGGTTTCCGCCCAGCTCACGCCGCTTTCCGTATTCATGCA